>CAZPCH010000001.1:0-22133 GCA_964585055.1 uncultured Christensenella sp.
AGCGAAGGGAGTGGACTTACGGGAGCCCCGTAAGTTCAGAGAACCTGCGCTGGACCAGGCAATTGCATTGCCCTGCATATCGGTGATGGTCACCAAAGTATTGTTGAAGGAGGAGCGAATATGAGCCTGGCCACGGTCGATATTCTTCTTCTCACGGCGCTTGCGGGCAACAACTTTTTTCATTTTGGTTGCTTTAGCCATTTATCTGTCCTCCTTACTTTTTCTTACCGCCCTGGGTGCGCTTGGGCCCCTTGCGGGTGCGGGCGTTCTGCTTGGTGCTCTGTCCGCGTACGGGCAGGCCCTTGCGGTGACGAACGCCGCGGTAGCAGCCGATCTCCACCAGCCGCTTGATGTTCATGGAAGTTTCACGGCGAAGATCGCCTTCTACCTTCACATTGTGGTCGATGTACTCTCTGAGCTTGTTGACATCGTTTTCCGTAAGATCACGAACACGGACGTCGGGGTCCACACCCGTAGCAGCCAGGATCTCCTTGGAGATGGAGGGGCCGATACCGTAGATGTAGGTCAAGCCGATCTCAATTCGCTTGTCTCTCGGAAGGTCTACGCCAGCAATACGTGCCATATGGTTTTCATACCTCCGTTAAAATTTAACTCTTGTTGTATCTATATAGGCTTGCGGGAAGCGTTCCCGTTGGGGATACGCCAGCCGCCCCGCAAGTACTCTTTCGCAAACGAATTTGCTTAACCCTGACGCTGCTTGTGCTTGGGGTTCTCGCAGATGACCATGATGCGGCCTTTGCGCTTGATGATCTTGCACTTCTCGCAAATCGGTTTCACAGAAGGTCTTACTTTCATTTTCTTATCTCCTTAAACGTAATAAATCTTGCTTAAGCTGATTTTCCTTTAGTTCTTGGCGCGCCAGGTGATGCGCCCCCGGGACAGATCGTACATGGACAGTTCCACGGTTACCTTGTCTCCCGGCAAAATCCGGATATAGTTCGTACGGAGCTTACCGGAAATCGTAGCCAGGACTTTATGTCCGTTCTGGAGAGTAACCTCGAACATAGCGTTGGGGTATGTGTCGGTCACAACGCCTTCTACTTCAAAAACATCCTGCTTGGACAAGTTTAACCTCCTTTTAGGTGTCCTCACGGTTGAGACCCATCGCCTCGTCCACCCACTTGAGATGGCGGCGAAGAGCCGCATTCGTAACTTGTTCGCCCTGTGCCAGGGCCTTCATCCTCACATCCTGCCTTGTGGGACAGGCGATCAGATGCATCCGCTTTTTCTTCTTTGGCTTTTCCAAGGTGCGGCTTTTTCCGTCGGCCAAGAGGACATAGTCCCCTTCTGCCGAAAGCACCACAAACCGCTGTTCCCGGTCGTGGCCGGCTCTGGACACCACCACGTCTCCTGCCTTAGCCTCCCAAATCATAGCCGCTCCTCCTCAAAGAAGGTGGTCATAATGGGGTCACCGTCGGTAATGAGAATGGTGTTCTCATAGTGGGCGGAGGGCTTGCCGTCGGCGGTTTCCACAGTCCAGCCGTCGCTGAGCTGCTTAATCTGCCAAGCGCCCATGTTGATCATGGGTTCCACGGCAATGGCCATGCCGGCATGGAGCCGCTGGCGTGCCCGGGGGGAGAAGTAGTTGGGCACTTCGGGATCCTCGTGCATCTTGCGTCCGATCCCATGGCCTACAAAGTCTCTCACCACGCCGAAGCCGTTTTTTTCCGCATGGGCCTGCACGGCGGTGCCGATATCGCTGATGCGGTATCCCACCCGGCAGACTTTCAAAGCCTCAAAGAAGCATTCCTTGGTGACCTGCACCAGCCGCTTTTTCTCTTCGTCCACGTCTCCGCAGAAGAAGGTGCGGGCTGCGTCTCCCACAAAGCCGTCCAATGTGGCGCCTACGTCGCAGCTTACAATCTCCCCCGCCTTCAGCTTTCGATTCCCGGGAATCCCGTGAATGACCTGCTGGTCGATGGAGATGCACACGCTGGCAGGGTAATCATAATACCCCAGAAAGGTAGGATAGGCGCCGCATGAGACGATGTAGTCATGAGCCAGCTTATCCAGCTCCCCGGTGGTGATGCCCGGGCGGATGTTCTCCCCCAGCAGCTTCAGAGCACCGGCCACTACCTTGCCCGCCGCTTCCATTTTCTTGAACTCGGCAGGGGTCTTAATGTTGATCATGCTTCCAGCTCCCGCCGAATCTCTTCGGCGACCAGCTCAATGTCCTGATCTCCGTTGACCTGGCGAAGGATGCCCTTCTCCCGGTAGTATTGGATAAGAGGTGCGGTCTTTCTTTCGTATTGGCGCAGCCGTACGGCTACGGTCTCCTCCCTGTCGTCGTCCCGCTGATAGAGAACGCCGCCGCACTCACTGCATTTGTCGCTGTGATAGGTGGAAACATGGAAGGCGGCTCCGCAGTTGGGGCACATGCGCCGTCCCGTAATGCGGCTGAGGAGCCGCTCAAAGGGCACGTCTATGTCTATGACATAGTCAATGGCGGTGATGCCCTCCAAGGCCTGAGCCTGCGCAATGGTTCTGGGGAAACCGTCCAGCAGAAAGCCCTTTTGGCAATCCGGCTGGGCGATGCGGTTTTCCACGATGCCCACCATGGTGGAATCGGGAACCAGCTCCCCTTTATCCATGTAAGACTGGGCCTCATGGCCCAAGGGAGTTCCCTGCCGAATCTCGCTGCGGAGCATGTCTCCGGTGGAGATGTGGGCAATGCCGTATCTTTCGGCCACTCCCTTGGCCTGGGTGCCTTTGCCCGCCCCCGGCGGGCCTAAGAATATCAGCTTCATACGCTTTCCCTTAGTTCAGGAAGCCTTTGTAATGCCGCATGAGCATCTGGGCTTCCAGCTGGTCCGTAGTCTCAGAAGCAACACTGACCATAATGAGGACGCTGGTAGCACCGAACATGCTGGTGATGTGCAGGCTGTTGAGAACTATAGTGGGGATGATGGCGATAATGGCCAGATACAGGGAACCGAACAGAGTCAGTCGGTTGCTGATCTTGCCCAAGTACTCTCCGGTGGGCTTGCCCGGACGGATGCCGGGGATGAAGCCGCCGTTCTGCTGCAGGTTCTTGCTCATCTCCACAGGGTTGAAGGTGATGGAGGAGTAGAAGTACCCGAAAGCAATGATGAGCACAAAGTAAATCACGTAGTAGGGTACGGGAACATTCGCATTGGAGCTCATGTAAGTGTTCCACCAGACGGCAATCCCGGAAGTGGGCCAGATCTGCAGAATCATGGTGGGGAACTGCATCAGCGTCATGGCGAAGATCAGAGGCAGAACACCGTTGGCATTGGCCTTCATGGGAAGGTAGGTGCTCTGGCCGCCGTACATCTTACGGCCTACGACCCGCTTGGCGTACATGATGGGGATCTTGCGCTCCGCCTTCTCAATCATAACCACGAAGGTAATCATGGCTACAATGAGGATGATGCCAACGAAGAACTGCCACACGGCAACGCCGGTGAACAAGTTTCTGAACAGGCCGATGATGAAGTCGGGAACCCGGCTTACGATGGAGGCGAAGATCAGCATGGACGTACCGTTGCCGATGCCTTTTTCCGTAATCCGCTCGCCCAACCACATGAGGAAGGCAGTACCTGCGGCGCTGCAGATGCAGATGGTAGTGCAGGACCACCAGTAGGGCTCGCCCTTGACGATGCCGGTACCATAGGTCATGACGATGCCCAGAGACTGAACCAGAGCCAGACCTACGCCTACATAGCGGGTGATCTTCTCAATCTTCTTGCGGCCGTCTTCCTCTTTGCTCATCCTCACCAGGGAGGGGAAAGCAATGGCAAGGAGCTGCATGATGATGGATGCCGTGATGTAGGGGGAGATACCCATGGCAAACAGGGTGAACTGAGACAGTGCGGAGCCGGAGAGGAGGCTCATGAAATCAAACAGAGCGTACCCCTCGATGGCCTGGGCCCATGCTGCAGCATCAACGCCGGGGATGGGAATGGCACTGCCCAGACGATAGATCACCAGAAGAAGAAGCGTATACAGGATCTTCTTCCGGAGCTCTTTGATCTTAAAGGCGTTGATAAATGTGCTAAACATTACAGCACCTCAACATTTCCGCCTGCAGCCTGGATAGCAGCTTCTGCGGACTTGGTAAACTTGGCTGCCTTCACGGTGAGCTTCTTGGTCAGCTCTCCATTGCCCAGTACCTTCAGGCCGTCCTTTTCGATCTTGCTGATGATGCCGCGATCTTTGAGCAGCTCAGCAGTCACTTCAGTGCCGTCCTCCAACTTGTTCAGTTCGGAAATATTGATGATGGTGTATTCCTTGGCATAGATGTTGCAGAAGCCGCGCTTGGGAAGACGGCGAGCCAGAGGCATCTGACCGCCTTCGAAGCCGTTCTTCTTGCTCCCGCTGCGGGCCTTCTGACCTTTGTGACCCTTAGCAGAGGTCTTGCCAAGGCCGCTGCCGACGCCGCGGCCTACCCGCTTGGGGGCCTTTACGGAACCGGCTGCAGGCTGTAGTTCATGAAGTTTCATACCTGTAACCTCCTTATGCTTCTTCGACCTTCACCAGGTGCTTTACCTTGAAGATCTGACCCCGGATGCAGGCGTTGTCGGGCTTGACCACGGTCTGATTGACCTTGTGCAGACCCAGAGCCTTTACGGTGTCCTGCTGATCCCGGAGGCTGGAAATGGGGCTCTTGATAAGAGTGACTTTCAACATAGCCGGAACCTCCTTAGTTCAGGATCTCTTCTACGGTCTTGCCGCGAAGAGCCGCAATCTGCTCCACAGTACGGAGCTGAGAAAGACCGTCCAAAGTGGCCTTCACGCAGTTGCTGGGGTTGTTGGAACCGTAAGACTTGGTGCGGATGTCCTTGATGCCGGCCATCTCCAAGACAGCACGGACGGGGCCGCCGGCGATAACGCCAGTACCTTCTTCGGCGGGGAGCATGCGGACATGGCCCTTACCGAACTTACCCTCGACTTCGTGAGGGATGCTGGTGCCCACTACGGGGATCTCGATCATGTGCCGCTTGGCGTCTTCTACGCCCTTGCGGACGGCTTCGGGAATCTCCACAGCCTTGCCCAGACCTACGCCCACTTTGCCGTTCTCGTTGCCGACAACCATGAGTGCGGTGAACCGGAAGTTCTTACCGCCCTTAACAACCTTGGCAACACGGTTGATGTAAACCAGGCGCTCTTTGTATTCGGAGACTTCTTTTTCGAACTTTCTGTCGTTACGCATGTTGTTTCCTCCTTAAAAGTCCAGACCGGCTTCTCTTGCGCCCTGAGCCAGAGCTGCAACACGACCGGTGTAGAGGTAACCGCCACGATCAAAGACTACCTGCTTGACGCCCTTTTCCAGAGCCCGCTTACCCACTACGTTGCCGACCAGCTTCGCTGCGTCGGTCTTTTTCTTGCCTTCCAGCTGAGCCTTAACCTCGGCATCCAGAGTAGAAGCAGAAGCCAGGGTGCAGCCGTGGATATCGTCGATAACCTGGGCATAGATGTGATTGGTGCTGCGATAGACATTCAAGCGGGGACGCTCAACGGTCCCGTTGATGTCTCTGCGCTGCCGATGATGGCGGACCTTGCGAACCGCATTCTTATCGATCTTAGAAAACATCCTTTAACTCCTCTCTTACTTCTTACCGGCCTTGCCTTCTTTACGGCGGACCACTTCGCCCTCATAGCGGACGCCCTTGCCCTTGTAGGGTTCGGGTTTACGGGTCTCACGGATGTTGGCGGCAACCTGGCCGACGACCTGCTTGTCAATACCCTTGACGATGATCTTGGTGGGGGCAGGTACTTCGTAGCTGATGCCGTTCTCGGCCTTGAACTCTACGGGATGGGAATATCCCAGGTTGAGAACCAGGGTGGTGCCCTGAAGCTGCGCTCTGTAACCGGTACCCACGATCTCCAGGTGCTTTTCAAAGCCCTTGGTGACGCCCACTACCATGTTGTGGATGAGGCTGCGGGTGAGGCCGTGGAGAGCACGGTTCTCTTTGTTGTCGTCGGGACGCTTTACGGTCAGAACGCCATTGTCCTGCTCGATAAGCATATTGGGATGCATCTGCTGTGACAGGGTGCCCTTGGGGCCCTTCACGGTCACAACATTGCTGTCGTCAACCGTGATTGTCACTCCGGCGTCGATGTGCACCGGAAGTTTTCCGATTCGAGACATTTTAATTCCTCCTGTTTATCTTACCAGACGTAGGCCAGCACTTCGCCGCCGACGCCGAGCTTGCGGGCTTCCCGGTCAGTCATGATGCCCCGGGAGGTGGAAAGAATGGCGATACCCATGCCGTTGAGAACCTTGGGGATCTCATCCTTGCGGGCGTATACCCGCAGGCCGGGACGGGAGATGCGCTTGATGCCGACGATGACCCGCTGCTTGTTGGGGCCATACTTCAGCTTGATGTGGAGGGTCTTTACCAGACCATCTTCCACGACGGTGTACTCCTTAATGTAGCCTTCCTCGACGAGAATGTCGGCGATGGCCTTCTTAATGGTGGAGCAGGGAACGTCTACGGTGTCATGCTTTGCGATCAGGGCATTGCGGATCCTGGTCAGCATATCTGCGATAGTATCAGTCATGTTAGTTCTCCTCTCTTACCAGCTGGCCTTGCGGACGCCGGGGATATTGCCTGCGTATGCTTCGTTGCGGAAGCAGATACGGCAGATGCCATACTTGCGGAGCACGGAATGGGGACGGCCGCAGATACGGCAACGGGTGTAAGCACGGGTGCTGTACTTGGGAGCAGCCTGCTGCTTCAACTTCTTGCTCAACTTTGCCATGAAAGCTCCTCCTTAGTCCTGGCTGAAAGGCATGCCCATGAGTGCGAGCAGAGCCTTTGCTTCTTCGTCGGTCTGAGCGCTGGTGACGAACACGATGTTCATACCACGCACTTTGTCCACATCGTCGTAGTTGATCTCGGGGAAGATCAGCTGTTCCTTAACGCCCATGGCATAGTTGCCGCGGCCGTCGAAGGACTTGCCGGAAACGCCGCGGAAGTCGCGGACCCGGGGAAGCACGATGTTCATCAGCTTGTCGGCGAAGTAGTACATGCGGTCGCCGCGGAGGGTAACCTTGGCGCCGATGTTCATGCCTTCACGAACTTTGAAGTTAGCGACGGACTTGCGGGCCTTGGTGATGACTACCTTCTGGCCGGCGATGGTGGTGAGCTGCTCAACGGCAGTCTCGATGGCCTTGGGGTTGTCCTTGTCGGAGCCCAGACCCATGTTCAGGATGATCTTCTCCAGCTTGGGGATGGTCATCACGTTCTCATACTGGAACTTTTCCTTCAGGGCAGGAACCACTTCCTCCCGGTATTTGACCTTCAGACGGGGTTCGCCGGTAAAGGGCTTGGCAGCAGCGGCAGCGGCCTTCTTCTTGGCGGGCGCTTCTACGTTTTTCTTAGCCATTTATATTTCTCCTTCCGTCTTAGTCAATCTGCTGTTTGCACTGCTTGCAAACGCGGACCTTCTTCATCTTGCCGTCGACTTCCACGAACTTGTGGCCGACGCGGGTGGGCACGTTGCACTTGGGGCAAACCAGCTGCACGTTGGAAACGTGGATGGAACCGGCCTGCTCGATGCGGCCGCCGGCTTCTCCCTGCCGACGGGGCTTTACATGACGGGTGATCATGTTGCAGCCTTCTACGATTACGCGCTCCTTCTCAGGCATAACGGCAAGAATCTTGCCTTCCTTCTTATCGCGCTCGTCCTTACCAGCGATGATGCGGACTTTATCGCCCTTTCTGACATTCAGCTTATTCATCATCTCTTCCTCCTTACAACACTTCGGGGGCCAGTGAGACGATCTTCATGTAATCCTTCTCACGCAGCTCTCTGGCCACGGGCCCAAAGATACGGGTGCCCTTGGGCTGCTTCTGGTCGTTGATGATAACGCAGGCGTTATCGTCGAACCGGATGTGGCTCCCATCGGGACGGGTGGTCTCGGCAACGGTGCGAACGACGACTGCACGAACCACGTCCTTCTTCTTAACAGCACCACCGGGGGTAGCGGTCTTCACAGCGGCAACGATGACGTCACCAATGCGGGCGACCTTGCGGCCGGAACCGCCCAGAACCCGGATGCACATAACTTCCTTGGCGCCGGAGTTATCGGCGACCTTCAATCTGGTTTGAGGCTGAATCATACTTTACCTCCCCTTACTTCGCCTTCTCAATGATTTCCACGACGCGCCAACGCTTGTCCTTGGAAATGGGGCGAGTCTCCATGATACGGACGGTGTCGCCGATGCCGCACTGATTCTCTTCATCGTGGGCCTTGAACTTCCGGGTCCGGTTTACCATCTTGCCGTAGAGGGGATGGCGAACCTTGGTGGAAATAGCGACGACAACGGTCTTATCCATCTTATCACTCACAACGACGCCGGTACGGGTCTTGCGGTATCCTCTGATAATCTGTTCCATTGCTTACTCCCTTCTTACTCGGCCTTGGCAGCCATCTCACGCTGACGGAGGATGGTCTTGATCCGGGCGATGTCCTTCTTGCAAGCGCCGATGCGGCTGGGGTTGCTGATCTGGCCGGTCACAGTCTGGAAGCGGAGGTTGAACAACTCGGCCTTGAGATCGTTCTCTTTCTTTTCCAGCTCTTCTACGGTCATCTTTCTCAATTCTTCAGCCTTCATGCTTCTGCTCCTTCCTGAGCCTCTTCCCGCTTTACGATTTTGCAGGTAACAGGCAGCTTATGGGAGGCCAAACGCAATGCTTCCTTAGCAATTGCTTCGTCCACGCCGGCGATCTCAAACATCACACGGCCGGGCTTGACGACAGCCACCCAGTACTCGGGGGAACCCTTGCCGGAACCCATTCGGGTCTCAGCGGGCTTCTCGGTAACGGGCTTATCGGGGAAGATCTTGATCCATACCTGACCGCCACGCTTGATGTAACGGGTCATGGCGATACGGGCCGCCTCGATCTGCTGGCTGGTGATCCAGCTGGGCTGGGTCGCAACCAGACCGAATTCGCCGTAGGTCACGGTGTTGCCGCGGTGGGCAGTGCCCTTCATTCTGCCACGGAACACTCTGCGGTGCTTAACTCTCTTAGGCATCAACATGGTTATCTGCCTCCTTCCCGGCGCTTGCCCTTACCCAGGACTTCGCCCTTGTAGATCCAAACCTTTACGCCGATGCGGCCGTAGGTGGTGTGGGCCTCTGCGAAACCATAGTGGATGTCGGCACGCATGGTCTGCAGGGGGATGGAACCGTCGTGGTAGCCTTCGCTGCGGGCGATTTCGGCGCCGCCAAGACGTCCTGCGCAGCTGAGCTTAATGCCCTTTACGCTGGGACGGCTCATGGCACGGCTCATGGCCTGCTTCATGGCACGGCGGAAGGAAATACGCTTCTCCAGCTGGGAGGCGATGTTCTCGGCGATGAGCTGAGCGTCGGCGTCGGGATCACGGATCTCCATGATGTTTACGTTGACGGGCTTGCCGATTTCCTTGGCGATGTCGGCCTTGATGGCGTCGATGCCTGCGCCGCCCTTGCCGATGAGCATGCCGGGACGGGCGGTGAAGATGTTCACGGAGATCTTACCGGCCGCACGGTCGATGGCAATGCGGGAAATGCTGGCCGCATAGTACTTTTCCTTAACGAACTTGCGGATCTGATGATCTTCTACGAGGAAATCCGCGAAGTCTTTCTTCTGAGCATACCAGCGGGTGTTCCAATCTCTGATAACGCCGATACGGAAACCGTTGGGATTTACTTTCTGACCCATGTTCTTTCCTCCTTACTTGACCTGATCCAGGACGATGGTGATGTGGCTGGTCCGCTTCATGATGGGAGAGGCGGAGCCACGGGCACGGGCACGGAACCGCTTGAGGGTGGGACCCTGGTTGGCATACACCTCAGCCACGTACAGATCGTCACGGTTGAGCTCCAGGTTGTTCTCTGCGTTGGCAACGGCGGAGTTGAGGAGCTTGAGGACGGGCTCACTGGCAGATTTGGGAGAGTAGGTCAGGATGCCGGCGGCTTCCTTGACGCTCTTGCCGCGGATCATGTCCACCACGATCTTGCACTTGCGGGTGGAAATACGGATGTAACGAGCCGTTGCGTGGGGCCGCTTGTCGGCGTGCTCCCTGCGGAAAGCTGTCTTAGTCTTGCTTCTAGTAGCCATAAGTCTCCTCCTTATTTGGCGCCGCTGGACTTCTCGGAACCTCTGTGGCCCCGGAAGGTGCGGGTGGGCGCAAACTCGCCCAGCTTGTGACCCACCATTTCCTCGGTGACGTACACGGGAACGTGCTTGCGTCCGTCGTGGACGGCGATGGTGTGGCCTACGAACTCAGGGAAAATCGTGGAGGCACGGGACCAGGTCTTTACCACGGTCTTCTTGCCGGTCTCGTTCATGGCCGCAATACGGGTGTACAGGGCCTCATTTACAAACGGTCCTTTTTTAACCGATCTGCTCATTTGCTAACTCCTTTCCCATTACTTACCGCTGTTCCTGCGGCGAACGATGTACTTATCGCTCTTGTTCTTGGTCTTTCTGGTCTTATAACCCAGAGCAGGCTTGCCCCAAGGGGTAACGGGGCCGGGACGGCCGATGGGGGACTTGCCTTCGCCGCCGCCATGAGGATGGTCGCAGGGGTTCATAACGGAACCGCGGACGGTGGGGCGGATGCCCATGTGACGGGTGCGGCCGGCCTTACCGATCATGATGTTCTGATGGTCGATGTTGCCGACGGTACCGATGGTGGCACGGGCCTTGAGGGGGATCATGCGGACTTCACCGCTGGGAAGACGGAGCTGAGCATAGTTGCCTTCCTTAGCCATGAGCTGGGCAGCGTTGCCGGCGGAGCGGACAAGCTGAGCGCCCTTGCCGGGAACCAGCTCCACGCAGTGCACCATGGTGCCTACGGGAATCTTCTCGATGGGCAGGCAGTTGCCAACCTTGATGTCGGCAGCCTCGCCGGAGTAAAGGACGTCGCCGACCTTCAGGCCCAGGGGAGCGATGATGTAGCGCTTCTCGCCGTCTGCATAGTGCAGCAGGGCGATGTTGGCGGAACGGTTGGGGTCGTACTCGATGGAGAAGACCTTGCCGGGCACGTTGTCCTTGTTGCGCTTGAAGTCGATGATACGATACTTGCGCTTGGCGCCGCCGCCCTGATGGCGAACGGTGATCTTGCCGGAGAAGTTGCGGCCTGCGTTCTTACGCAGATCGGTGACCAGGGATCTTTCGGGAGAAGTCCGGGTGATCTCTTCAAAGGCAGAAACGGTCATGCCTCTCTGGCCGGGGGTGGTAGGATTAATCTTGCGAATAGCCATTGTGTTCCTCCTTACTGAGCGATGCCGTCGAAGAGCTCGATGCCCTTGGAATCGCTGGTCAGCTTCACATAAGCCTTCTTGGTGGAAGGCCGGCGGCCCTCGTAACGGCCCTGGCGCTTCATCTTGCCCAGCTTGTTGACAGTGTGTACGCTCTGTACCTTGACGCCGAAGATCTGCTCAACGGCCTGACCGATCTCGATCTTGTTGGCGCTCTTGGCTACCTCAAAGGTATAAACACGGTGGGCGATGTAATCATAGCTCTTCTCGGTAAGGATAGGAGCCTTGACGATGTCGTATGCAGCCTTCATCAGACGTACACCTCCTCAATCTTTGCAACGGAATCCTTGGTGAGGATCAGTTTCTTATACTTCAGAATCTCGTAGGTATTCAGGGTGCCCACCAAAGTGGTCTTCACATTGGGAATGTTGGCGGCGGCACGCTCTACCTTTTCGTCGCTCTCGGGGAGGACGATGAGAGCCTTCTCAACGTTGACGGCATCAAGAACCTTGACCATTTCCTTGGTCTTAGGAGCTTCAATGTTCAGTGCATCGAACACGATGAGCTCGCTGTCGGCGACCTTGGAAGAGAGGGCGGACTTGAGAGCCAGACGGCGAACCTTGCGGTTTACCTGCTTGGAATAATCACGGGGTTTGGGCGCAAACACGACACCGCCGTGAGTCCACTGGGGAGCACGGGTGGAACCCTGACGGGCACGGCCGGTACCCTTCTGACGATAGGGCTTCTTGCCGCCGCCGGAGACTTCGCTGCGGGTCTTGGCGCTCTGGGTACCCTGCCGGCAGTTGGCAAGGTGTGCCACCACTACCTGATGGAGGGCGGCCTGGTGAACGGGCTGACCAAAGATGTTCTCGGAAAGCTCGATATCGCCGATAACCTGGCCGTTAATATCGTACAATGCTACTTTAGGCATGGTTTCTTTCCTCCTTACTTAACAGTGCTCTTCACGGTGACCATGGTGCCCTTGGCGCCGGGGATGGCACCCTTGACGAGCAGCAGGTTCCGCTGGGCATCTACCCGGACGATCTCCAGATTCTGGACGGTCACGGTTTCAGAGCCCATATGGCCGGGGAGGCGCTTGGTCTTGAAGACCTCGCCGGGATAGGTGCAGGCACCCATGGAACCGGCAACCCGGTAGGAATGGGAACCGTGGGTCTTGCGGCCGCGGCCCTGATTCCAGCGCTTGATGTTGCCCTGGAAGCCCTTGCCCTTGGAGCGGCCGGTGATGTCCACCTTCTCGCCCTCGGCAAAAACGTCGCAGGTGATCTTCTGGCCTACTTCATAAGAAGTGGCGTCATCGAGACGGAACTCTTTGACATAGCGCATGGGCTTAAGGTCAGCCTTGGCAAAATGACCCTTCTGGGGCTTGTTGGCAAGTTTGTCACGAAGCTCGCAGAAACCAACCTGCACTGCATCGTAGCCTTCCTTGGCAACGGTTTTCTTCTGGACTACGGGGCACGGACCGGCTTCGACGACTGTGACGGGAATCATGGTACCGTCAGCCCGGAAGAGCTGCGTCATACCGATCTTCTTGCCCAAAATGGCTTTCTTCATTGGTACATACCTCCGTTTGGTTTACAGCTTGATCTCGATATCCACACCTGCGGGCAGATCCAGCTTCATCAGGGCGTCGACGGTCTTGGCAGAGGGCTGCATGATGTCGATGAGCCGCTTGTGGGTTCTGGTCTCGAACTGCTCACGGGAGTCCTTGTACTTATGTACGGCGCGGAGAATGGTAACAATCTCCTTCTCGGTGGGCAGGGGGATGGGGCCGGATACCTGGGCGCCGGTTCTGCGGGCGGTGTCCACGATCTTCTCGGCACTCTGATCCACGAGGCTGTGCTCGTAACCCTTCAGCTTGATGCGGATTCTCTGGTTTGCCATATTATTCTTACTCCTTCTAAAAATTTTTTGGGCAGTACACGGTGCCGTGTGTTTCCAATCTCTTGATTTGTGCGTGGCCTCTCGGCCACACATTTTTTCGCACACGTCCGCTATTTTTGCCCCGCCTTGTTCCCTTTGAAAAGGCGTTGGCCCGGCAGAAATTACCCGGATGGCAGCCGGCAACCTCCTGCACGAGCCCGGTGCAGACCATAGTATCCCCATGGCCATTCACACACGAACGGGTCTATTATAAACCATCCGCTTTCGGAATGCAAGTGTTTTTTTGCTTATTTTCGGACTTTTTTTCGAAAAAATTAAAATAAAATCCTGCATACTCCTTCCTGTGGTATACCAAAACGGGAACCCCCACATCTTGTGTCCGCCGCCCCGCCGTCAAGATAATATTTTTTCCGCGGGGGCGTTTTCAAAAGGCTCTTTGGGAGTTTCTTCCTATTATATATATGGAGTGTCTGCCGATCTCCATGGAAAAAGCGGGGCCGTCTTCGCCCCGCCGTGCCTTTTGTGATTTACTCCATGAGCAGCACCAGCTGGCCGCCCTGCTCCAGCAGTTCTCCCAGCTTCTCCGTGCAGGTCAGCTCATAGAAGCCCAGGGAGTCCGTCTTCGTCATCTCCGCCCGATATGCGTACACCCTGCCCGCCTGTTCCACCAAGGCCAGAGTGCCTCCCTGAAGGGTAAAGGCGCCCTCCTTCTTTTCCAGGGTGGTCAGCTGCATCCAGCCCACCTTGGCGCACTTGCTGTCGTTCATCTCCCCTTCATAGGTAAAGAGAAGCTCCTCCTCCCCGTCTGCGTCCAGATCCGTACACAGGGCGTGCACCACGGCCCCCGTTTCTCCTTCCCCCAGCTTGATATAGCGGCCGTCGGAAAGCAGGAGGAAGCTGAGTCCCAGATTCACATGGCGGAAGAGGGTGATGCCCGCCCCGTTCTCGGGGGTAATGTCCACCCAGTACTCCTTTCCCCAAAAGCCCTCGTAGCTTTCCCGCAGACCGCTGCTGATCTGCATCTTCTCCAAATCCGGGTCAAAGGCCAGGGCGTGGAAGTTGGGCAAGGGGGTGTTCTCCGCCTCCTCCGCCTCAGGAGTGGGGGAAGGCTCCGCTTTGGTTCCTGCCTCCTGCCTTTGTCCCAGCTTCACCGTCAATATCACCGTGCCGCAAAACAGCAGAAGCCCCGCCAGCACGCCGCACAAAATCATAAACCAAGTGCGCTTATATACGGGCTTTTTCACCTTTTCCATTCCATTCCTCCCTTTCTATCTCGTCAAATACCTTTTCCATCTCCTCCAAAAGCTGCCGTATATGCCCGCCGTCCAGCAGGCGGTGGTTCAGCTCCATGGAGAAGGGAAGGGTGTACCGCCCCTCCTTTTCTTCATACCTGCCCCACAGAAAGCGGGGGAAGGCGTCGTCGGGGCTTAAGGGGCGCTCCTGACTAAGAGCGGTATAGGAAAACCATGGCACGCAGGAGATGAAAATCAAATCGTCCCGCTCCCCTTCGTCTGCCTGAATGCCCCCGCTGTTTTGCTCCTTCTCCGCCGCCCGCAGGCAAAAGGCCGAAAGGGATTCCCCCGGGATATAGTCTACGGACAGGATGCCGAAGAGTCCTTCCTGCCCCGCCACGGTGTAGGAGGGGGAAGCCCAGGGAATCTCAAAGACGCCCTCCGGGCGAATGCGCACCAAAAAAGCGGGAATTCTGTTTACCGCCCGGGTTAAAGCGTAAATCATGGTGCGGTAGAAGGAAAGCCCCTTCCTTTTGCACAGCCGCACCGGCTTCGTAACCTCCAGGGGCACGGTCACATCATAGTAGGGGCTGTACCCCTGACCGAAGAGGTCGAAAATCCCTTTCCTCGGCCATGAAGCCAAGTCAATCCTTCTGTCTCCCGTCATCAAAAGGGTCTCCTTCCCAGTCGAAAATGGTTCTTCCAATACTCCGTAGCGGAGGACACGGTAATCACCGCCCCTCGGCTGGTGGAGGGATAGGTCATCCTTCCGTTGCCCAAATAAATGCACACGCAGTCAATCTCCTGCTCCTCCCCCGTAACGAAGAAGAGCAGGTCCCCCGCCTTGGCGGAGGAAAGATAGGGCACCTTGTCCCAGTCCTCATTTTCCGCATACCCGCGGGGAGTGCGCTTAGGTACATAGATGCCGATCTCATTGAGGCAGTAGTACACGAACCCCGCCGTGTCAAAGCCCTCTTGGGGGCCGCTGCCGTCGGGGGCATAGGGGCTGTCCTGCAGTTTTTCCGCCAGCGCACACAGGCTCTCGGCCGTGGCTTTCTTCGGTGTGGGAGTGGGCAGCTGGGTTATCTGCATCAGCGGCGGCGTGGGGGTTACGGACAATGTCGCCGCCTCCGTCCCCTTCACCGCAGGGGCAAAGGTCACAGGCAGTTCCGTAGGCGCCGCCGTTGCCGTGGCGGATACCTGCCACTGGGGCGTGATGGTGGGCGCCGCCGCTGTAATGAGCATGGGCTCACGGGTAAAGCTCCCCGTCAGGGAAGCGGCCTGCTGCACTTCATCGGGGGACGCACAGCCCAAGAGCAGCACCAAGCCCCCCAGCAAAAGGGAAATCCCTCGTTTCATACCTTTCTCCTTTGGAGATTTCTGCCTATACTATATCACAAGGATGCATCCTGTTTGCGTCCTGCCCGTAAACAAGCTGTTAAAATTCCTCCTCGTGCAATAGGGGCGCAATCTCCCTTACCGAGGTGAAGATGAGGTGGGGCTGTTCCTTATAGCGGGGCAGTTCCTCCAAAGTTCCTTCCCCCGACAAAACGAAGATAGACACAAGGCCGTTGCGCACCCCGGCGGGGATATCCGTATAGAGCCTGTCCCCCACCATAGCGGTCTCCTCCCGTGCAACCCCCGCCCGCTTAAGGGCGTAGTTTACAATCCCGCCGTTGGGCTTGCCCAAAATCACATCCGGATGCCGCCCTGCGGAAGCGGCGATAAAGGCCTCTATGGCGCCGATGTCCGGAATAAAGCCCCCTTTCACGGGACAGTTGAAGTCAGGGTGGGTGGCAACGTAAGGGACGCCTCTTCTGGCAAGGCTGCAGGCAACGGTCAGGGTGCGGTAGGTCAAAGTGGTGTCAAAGCCCGTGACCAGCACGTCCGCTTCCTCCTCCCCAAGGGGAATGCCCCGGGAGGTGAACTCCTTTTTTAAGGACTCGTTTCCCAGCACAAAGACCGTCTTTTTGGGGAAATGCTCCTTTACATAGACCGCCGTCACCTCTCCCGAGGAGATAATTTTCTCCTTGGACACGGGAAAGCCCATGGCGCAAAACTTTTTCACATAGTCCTCTGCACAGCGGGAGGAGTTGTTGGTCAAAAACAGATACTTCCGCCCGGAGGCCTCGACTTTATTAAGAAAGTCCACGGCGCCGGGAATCCAATGATCCTCCAAGTACACCGTGCCGTCCAGATCCAACAGAAAACAGCGCACCCCCTTCAGCAATCCTTCCCTGTCCTCATTGACCTGCGGCATACCCGTACCTCCCGACTTTCTTCTATATATATATTGTAGCCACGGGCGGGGAAAAAGTAAATGCAAAATTAAAAGAGCGGGAAGACAAAGAAGGACTCAGTTCTTGCTCCTTGGACAGCAGTCCGGCAAATTGTTGTCCAGAGGGAGTCCAAGCGAGAAAACGCAGCGTTCACGGTATTCAGCTTTTTATCCAATTACTCGGTTAAAAATTGAAGCAAGTGCAAGCTCCCTTTAACCGCATGGCTCCCCTTATTGGGTAAGGGGAGCTGTCACCGAAGGTGACTGAGGGGATAAGAAAAAACGGCTTGCTCTCATCCCCTCCGTCTTGCTCCGCTAACGCTTCGCAATCCACCTCCCCTTGTTCACCAAGAGGAGGCTTTTATGGTGTGCAAGTTGCTCGCATCCCTTGCCCCATCTGGACAACAGCCCAGTGCGCTGCTGTCGGGGTGGATTATGACGGAGACGATAGCCGAAGTTACAAGACGGAAGGAGAGAAAGCAAATCCTTAAGTTAATGACATTGCCTCACAGGGGGAAGACAAAGAAAGAACCGCCGAAGCGGTTCTTTCGCCCACAAGGGCTATAGGAAGCGGAAACCCACTCAGAGGGCGTTTTCATCGTGATATATTCCCTGCACCTTTTCCTCGTAGTCTGCGCCGAAAATCTTGTTCCCCTTGCGCACCTCCTGCTCCTGCCCGTTGGCGTCGTACAGGGTCATCCATCCCTTGTCCGGCGTAGGCTGCAGGTACCATTCTCTGGCCGCATCCTTATAGGGGCTGTCCTTCACCAACTCCTGCACCTGCTCCAGAGGAAGCTGAGAGGTAAAGCGCATAAGGACTCTGCTCATGCGAATCTGTCCCTTGCGCACATTTGCACCCGCATAGAAGTACCGGTCGGGAATGGCGTAAGGACTGTCCGTCTCTCCCATGACTCCGAAGCAGGAATCCACATTGGGATTGACCTTGGGAATGAAAATTCCGGCGATGCCCGGGTTGTCTTCACTGTGGGAGCCATAATCATAACGCACCATCATGGGGCCTGCTCCCTCGGAGAAGTCGCACTGCACCAGCGCCACACAATCCTGTCCCAAGCCGTACACAATCCAATTCTGCTTTCCGTACCGCTTCTCCAGCATCTCATACCGCTCATCGGCAAAGTCATACACGGCTTCCAGCCACAGCTCCTCATAGGAAATGCCCTTGGACTGGAGGGCTGCCTCCACGGCATCCAGCAGCATGTCGCTGTGCGCCCAGCCGCCGGTCAAATCATACCGCCGTGCCCCGGGCGTAAAGGAGACGTTCTCCTCTTGCCTTGGAACATAAGGGGAATTGATGTACAGGGAGAACCCGATTAGATACTCCTGTCCCTGAGACTCCACCAAAAAGCAGACCACCCGCTCCCCAAGGTCGGGCTCCAGCGCAAAGAGTTCCTCTGCCGTCTTGGGCGGGTTCTGCACCCACTGCTCGGTGGTTTCAAAGGTATTGGACTGATAGA
This sequence comes from uncultured Christensenella sp., assembly GCA_964585055.1. Lineage (GTDB taxonomy): Bacteria > Bacillota > Clostridia > Christensenellales > CAG-138 > RUG472. The sequence continues at coordinate 18,128 of CAZPCH010000001.1, forward strand.
CATATATCTGCTTCACCGTCATCTCGGGCAGGTTGGTCTCTATGCACAAACTGTGGGGTTCGCCCACGGTGGCACGGATGCGGAAGGTCTCCGGGTAATCCACATCCCAAGCCCAGGTCATCTGTTCAATGCACTCCCGAATCCGCTCCTGCTTTTGTAAATTGTCCAGCCCGCTCTGCACCAATACGCCCACAGCATACTCGGTCTTTCCGTTATAGGTCACACGAAAGGCGGCATCTGCGTTGCTGGCCATGGTCTGTGCGGCCGCCGCCCCTACCTGCGTTGCCTGTTCCTCTCCCTTGGCATTAAAGAGTTGGAGGGTGGGGTTCGTAGGAGCGGGGTACAAATACCACTCCCGCATGTGCTCCTTGTGGGCGCTGTTTTTCAGCTTCTCCTGCACCTGCTCCAAGGGCAGGGCGGAGGTAAAGTCTATGGTGTAGTCGCCGCAGGTAAGCTGTCCCTTGCTGGCACCGGTACCGTAGAGCACATAGACGGCGGGAGAGCCGTACTCGGAGGTCTTGCGGTAATAGCGTCCGTCCAGCTCCGGGTCGCAGCTAAGGGCCTTGATGTCGCAGGATACGGGCTTGCCGCTTTCGTCCAAATTGAACTCCGCCAGCAGAGGGCCCTCCCCCTCCCCAAAGTCATACTGCACCAGGGCAAAGAGGGTGTCCTGCTTCTTTATCCAGCCGCTCTGGGCGGCGGAAAAGTAGCTGCTTCCGTGATAGGTGACGTTTTCAAAGTCCGCCTTGGACAAGTCCATAACGGCCACCAGCCACAACTCGTCATAGTCGTTTTCATTGAGCCAGCGGAGCTTTTCCTGCACCATGTCAAAGACCGTGTCGGCGTAGGCATAGCCCTCGGTCAAATCATACCGCACAGCGTTGGGGGCAGGGTTGCTGTACAGGGGGATGTTGTAGAGATCCCCGTCCCAAGACTCCCCTACGTCCGCGGGGGCGGGGGTGACGGTGACATCTCCCTCCCCTGCCGCTTCATTGGGGGCCTCGGAGGCGTCGGCGGTCTCCATGCCCGTACTTAGGGCCGCCCCCTCCTCTGTCTTTAGGGGTGCCTCCGTATTCTCCAGCGTTTTATTCTCTCTGCTCATAAGCCCCAGCCCTATGGTAAAGGCCGTTGCCAAAAGCAGAATGCCTACGGCCGCCGCCGCACCCATGCGCCGCCACCACTGTTTGCGGCTCTGCTTCTTTTCTTCCAACCTCTCGGCCTGCCTCTGCTCGTTCTCCTTGCGGATGGCCGAGAAAACGGCCTTGTCCACCGCTTCGGAAAAGGCTTCGGGCATGGGAGGCACCAGCCCGTTGTTTCTTTCTTCCTTATTCATTGTGCGTTCTCCTTCTTCTCCAGTATGTCCTTCAAATGATTGCGTCCCCGGCTGAGCCAGCTTTTCACCGTGCCCTCCCGCACGTCCATGAGTTTGGCGATGTCCCGAACGGACATGCCCTCGTAATAGTGGAGGACGATGGCCGCCCGTTCCCCGGTTGGCAGGGCGCAAAAGAGGCTTTGCACCTCCCCCGCCTCGGGAGCTTCCTCTGCAGGGGGCTCTTTTTCCTCCAAAAGGGGCACCGTGTTCCCCCGCTTTTTCAGAATATTGAAGCACTCCCGCTGGAGAATCTTCAAAAGCCACGGGACAAAGCTGTTTTTGTCCCGCAAAGCCGGCAGCTTCTCATAGGCCTTGAGCACCGCATTCTGGGCGGCGTCCTCGCAATCGGCTTCGTTTCTTAAAATCGCCCACGCCAAGCGGAACATGCTTTCCTTGGCGCCCTGCACACTGCGGCAAAACCAGATATCGTCCATCTCTCTTCTCCTTTCTCCCCTTGGGCTCTTTACCTATTAGAGGCAAAAAGGGCCGAAAAGGTTGCAAGCTTTTTAAAAAATATTCTTCTTCCCCGCAAAAAGGCATGAAAGCTTTTCCTTCGGGGCATGCTGTGCTATAATGACAAAAAACACAGGAAATAAACTATGAAGCTTAAACATATACTCTGTCTGCTGGCGGGAACAGTCCTCCTGCTGGCGGGCTGTAAATCCATATCCACTGCCTCTGACCCCAGCCCGGCCCCCACGGCCGCCCCTGCGGCGGTCTTTGCCCCTGTGCCTACCCATACCCCCGCACCTACGAACACCCCTGCCCCTACGGAGGTTCCCTATGAGCGGCCGGAGGTGGTGCTTCTGGGGGAAAAAGACATGGTGGTGCAGGCAGACTTCACCTTTACCGACCCCGGGTGCCTTGCCTGGGGAGAAAACGAGGAGGATCTCTCCTCCCGAGTGGTGGTCATGGGCGAGGTGATTCCCTACATCCCCGGCACCTACAAGCTGACTTACTCCGTTACCGATGATAAAGGGGAGGTGGGCTTTGCTTCCCGCACCGTTACCGTAAAGGCCGTGGAGCCCCCCGCCGTAGTGGAGCCTGAGGGGAAGGTGGTCTATCTCACCTTTGACGACGGCCCCTGCAACTACACGGAGCGACTTTTGGACGTGCTCAAGAAGTACGATGCCAAGGCCACCTTCTTTGTGGTGGGGAACAAGCACCGCACGGATTTAATCCGCCGTGCCTACGAGGAGGGGCACAGCATCGGCGTGCACACCTACACCCATGTATATCGGGACATTTACGCCAGCGAGGAGGCCTTTTTCAAGGACTTTTTGGCTGCGCAGCAGGTGATTTACGAGCAGACGGGCACCTATACCCGCCTGTTCCGCTTCCCCGGAGGCAGCGGCAACACCTGCAGCCGCTTCAACAAGGGCATTATGACCCGCCTGACCCAGTACATGACGGACATGGGGTATTTGTATTTTGACTGGAACGTCTCCAGCGGGGACTGCGCCGAGGGACGCACCCGGGAGCAGGTGGTCTCCTCCGTCATTGGCGGCATAAAGCGGCGGGAGTTTCCCGTGGTGCTCCAGCACGATATCAAGCGCTTCAGCGTGGCCGCCGTGGAGGACATTCTCATCTGGGGCACGGAAAACGGTTACCGCTTCCTTCCTTTGACCCCGGACAGCCCGCCCCTTCACGCCAAATTGCTCAACTGAATCGGTTTTTCCCTACTTAAAAAGCCTTTCGGACATTCCGAAAGGCTGTTTTTTAGTCTATATCCATGCGCTCGCCGGCCGTGCGGCAGGGGAGCGGCCAGCCTCTGCTTTGGCAGAGCATATCCAAAAAGTTGTTCACCACCTGCGAGCGGTACCGGTACTTCTGCGCCACCACGGTCAAGGCGGGCATGACCCCGGCGTTCACCATCTCCCGCATCTCCAGCCCCTCCAGATTGGGAATGTCCTCCAACTGCACTCTGGGCATAACGGTCATGGCCACTCCCTGACGGGCCAAGTACAAGCACTCCTCCACACGGGAGCCTACCAGCCGCAGGTTCGGCTTAAAGCCCAGATTCCTCAGCATGGCGGCGTTGGTCTGGAGCATCCCCGCCGCCGCCGCACTGGGGTGGGTGGAAAAGACGGAGTAAGGAAGGGGGCCCTCCTTGGGGATATCTGCAAAGAGGGGCGCATCCGCTTTCCACAAAGCCATCATTACGTCCGGCTGGCGGTGCACCACCTCCAAGGTGTCGGGGATATTGCGGTCGGTATACAGCACCGCTACCTCGATAAGGCCGTTGACCAGCATCTTAATCAAGGTCGCCTGATCCGCCTCAATGGATTTAAAGGAAATGTGGGGATAGGTTCCGGCGTACTCAATCATGAGCCCGTCCCAGGTGGGGCCGCCGAAACCGCTGGTGTGGCCGTAGCGCAGGGAGCCCTCCTCCCCCGTAAAGCCGCGGACAATGTCGTTTTGCGCCTGCTGTTCCAAGGCCACAATCTCCTTGGCCTTCTCATAGAGAATCTGTCCCGCATTGGACAGCACCAGCCGCTGTCCCCTTCGGTGGAACAGCTCCGTACCGAACTTCTTCTCCATGGTTCGAATCTGGTTGCTAAGAGCCGGCTGGGCCATCCCCAGCTTCTTGGCCGCCGCCGTCATGGTGGGCTCCTCCACAACAGCAATAAAGTT
>CAZPCH010000002.1:0-22035 GCA_964585055.1 uncultured Christensenella sp.
ATGAGGGCACGGTGACCCTTAAAAAAGGGCGGCACAGCCTGCAATTGCCCGACTTTTCCGTGGAGAATGTCCGCCTGTGGGACTTAGGCAAGCCGGAACTGTATGACATCTGCATCTGCACGGACACGGACGATGTATGGGATCGGGCGGGCTTCCGCACGGTGGAAGTACGGGACGGAAACATTTTGCTCAACGGCAAGCCCATAGAGATTCGGGGGGTCAACCGCCACGAGGACTACCCGGGCTTTGGCTTTGCCTTCCCGCCCTCCAGAATGCAATACGATTTGGATTTGATTCTGGATCTGGGGTGCAACGCCGTAAGAGGTGCCCACTATCCCCAATCTCAGGTATTTGTGGATAGCCTGGACGCACTGGGCATTCTGTTTTGGAGCGAAATCCCCATTTGGGGCGGAGGCTTTTCCAAGGAGGCCTTGGGGACGCCCTGCGTTTTGGAGCGGGGACTAAAAATGCACAATGAGTTGGTGGGTAAATTTTACAACAATACCTCCATCCTCATTTGGGGCATGCAAAATGAAATTTTGACGGACACGGCCGAGGCCGCCGCCATGTCCAAAGCCTATTATACCTACTTAAAGGAAAACGGCGGGAACCGTCTGGCGGTCTATGCCACGGCCCAGCCCATGAACGATGCCTGCTTTGCCTATACGGATGCGCTGTGCATCAACAAGTATTTTGGCTGGTACGAAGGGGACATGACGGTGTGGGACAGCTTCTTGGACGCTTTCTGCCGCCATAGGCAGGAGCTGGGGTATGGGGATAAGCCCATTCTCATCAGCGAATTCGGCGCCGCCGCCCTATACGGCTTCCACGATGCCGAGAGGAGCAAGTGGAGCGAAGAGTATCAGGCCCAGGTACTGCGGTATTGCCTGGAGCTGTTTCAACGGCACCCGGCGGTAATCGGCAGCTTTGTCTGGCAGTTCTGCGATATGCGCACCAGCCCGGAAATGGGCTTTTCCCGCAGCCGAGGGTTCAACAACAAGGGAATCTTAAACGAGTACCGCCGCCCCAAGGCCGCCTATTATGCCGTGCGGGAGCTGTTTGCCCGTGAATAAAATGAGAAAGCCGTCTTTTTGGGCGGCTTCTTTTTTGCCTTGGGGGATAAAAACAAAATCCATCCAAACACCAGCCCAAAATTGTCCATATGTTCGGAGGATTTTTGCTTTTATACTGTAAAATAAAGCAACACACTTATGCCCAAAGCAGGAGAGAGCGATGAGAAAGTATTTAAAGAATACCACTCGGTTTTCCGATGTGACGGTGACGTCCAATGTGGATTTAAAGGCGGAACTGCGCAAGGAAGAACTGCAGACGGACGTTTGGGAGTATATTTTTGATTTAAGCTGGGACGAGGAACAGGCGAAGACGGAAGACTCCAAGGTAATCATGTGCTGGAGTTTGCCCCTTATTGACGTGCAGTATATGTGGCACCCAGACTCCCGTGCAAGGCGGGTGCTGGATGCGGACTGGCGGCTGAAGATCAGCTCCATGCTCACAGGCTCTGCCCCTCTGGCCATGCTGTTTAACGGCGAGGATCAAAACGCCTTTACCTTTGCTACCGACGAGGTCAAAAAGGTCACCGGCGTGCAGTTCGGCGTGGACGACGGGAGAAACGTAATCTCCGGTGAAATCTCCATGGGACTGCAGCAATTTGTGGGAAGAAATCGGGACACCCTCCGTGTGCGGGCGGATTTCAGAAAAATTCCCTATTATAAGGTGCTGGACGATGTGCGCCTTTGGTGGGAGCAGGTGCTTGACTTAAAGCCTATGGCCGTGCCCGAGACGGCCCGCCTGCCCATGTACTCCTCCTGGTACAACTACCATCAGGACATTCAGGCTTCCCAGCTGGAAAAAGACTGCGTGGAGGCCAAGAAGCTGGGCATGGAGACCATCATTGTGGACGACGGCTGGCAGACGGCGGACGGCAGCGGCGGCTACGGCTATACCGGGGACTGGGAAGTGTATCCGGGAAAAATTCCCAACATGGCCGAGCATGTGAAGCGGGTGCATGAGGCGGGGATGAAGTATATCCTGTGGTTCAGCGTACCCTTTGTAGGCTATTATTCCAAAAACTGGGAGCGGTTTAAAGACAAGATTATCTGCCGGGTGGAGCGCAACAACACCGGGGTGCTGGATCCCCGCTACCCGGAGGTGCGGGAATTTCTCATCGGCATCTATGAAAAGGCGTTGCGGGACTATGATTTGGACGGCCTTAAGCTGGACTTTATTGACCGATTTAAGCGCATGCCCGACGATGCCATTCGGCCGGGCATGGACTACCAATGCATTCAGGAAGCCACGGAGCGGCTGATGACGGACGTGATGCTGCGGCTCAAGGCCATAAAGCCCGACATCATGATTGAATTCCGCCAGCGGTACATTGGCCCCGGCATGCGGCGCTTTGGGAATATCTTCCGTGTTTCCGACTGCCCCAGCGACATCACCACCAACCGCGTGGGCATTACGGACTTAAGGCTGATCAGCGGCGGCACGGCGGTGCACTCCGACATGATTACCTGGCACGACGGAGAGACCACGGAGGATGCGGCTCTGCAGGTGCTCAACACCATTTTCGGCGTGACCCAGTTTTCCAAAGTCCCCCAAAACATGACCCCCGACCATCGGGAGATGACCGCCTTCTGGCTGAACTTTGCCCGGGAGAACCGAAAGATTCTGCAGGAATCCGAATTTATTCCCTATGAGCCCCACTACTTGTATCCGGTCATCAAGGCCTGCAATGAGGAAAAGGAGATCATAGGCGTATATGCGGGGAACAAGATTCTGTATCCCAATTTAAATAAGCAGAGCCTGATCCTCAATGCCACCAAGCAGGGGCAGGTATTTGTCTTTCTTTCAGAGGCAGCAGAGGTGCAGTCTAAGGTTTTAGACTGCAGAGGGCGGCTTGTGCGGGAAGAACCCCTTCATTTGGGCAAGGGTGTTGCCGTCATAGAGGTGCCGAGGAGCGGATTGCTGGAACTGACGAAAATAGTTCAAACCGAAGACGAACATTGTACATAGTTTCTGCAAACCCAAAAATGTTATCATACTATTAACGAGATTGTGAGAGGGAACAAGATCATGGCGAAAAGCAAAACGAAAACAGCAGAGCCTATGAAACTGAACACTGCGCAGATTCACCGCAGAGCCAGCTTTAGACGCAATCTGCCTTTGTTCATCATGCTGATTGTACCGCTGGTGTACTATGCGATTTTCCATTACGGCCCTATGTTCGGTCTGGTAATGGCCTTCCAGAACTACCGTTTGAAGGACGGTTTGCTGGGCAGCGAGTGGGTAGGCTGGCTGAACTTTAAAATGATTTTCTCCACCCCCAACATGGTGAAGATTATCGGCAACACCCTGAAAATCGGTATTCTGACCGTATTCGTTTCCTTCCCCTTTCCTATTATTCTGGCGATTATGCTCAACGAAGTATCCAACAAGATCTTCAAGAAGATCAGCCAGACCATTTTGTATCTGCCTCACTTCTTTTCCTGGGTTATTCTGGGCGGCATCGTTATCATTTTCTTCTCCTTCAGAGGCCCCGTCAACACCCTGATTTCCGCTTTAGGCTTTGAAAAAATAGGATTTTTAACGGAGTGGAACTCGTGGCTCACCGTATATTTGGGCACAGGTATATGGAAGGAGATGGGCTATGACGCCATCATCTATCTGGCGGCTTTGACCAGCATCGATCCCAGTTACTACGAGGCAGCCAAGCTGGACGGCGCCAACAAGTGGCAGCAGATCACCCGCATTACCCTGCCCTGCCTACTTCCCACCATCGTCATGATGTTCATTCTGGCCGTGGGCAAGATTTCCAGCGTAGGCTTCGACAGAATCTATGTTATGTCCAACGACGGCGTGGCGCATTTTTCCAAAGTGGTCTTCGTATTTTACTACGCCATGGGTTTCCGCAAATGCAACTAATCCATTTTCCACCGCCCTTGGTCTGTTCGATTCCGTGCTGAGCCTGATTCTGGTGCTCTTTACCAACTGGCTGGCCAGAAAGAACGACAGCTCCCTGTTCTAAATCACGGGTAAGAGAGGAATGCATCATGAAGAAAACCTTGGATGAAAAAATAGTTTACGTGGTCGTACATGTGATTATCGTCCTCCTGTGCGCCCTGTGTTTGATTCCCGTTCTGTACTCTCTGGCCGCCTCCCTAAGCTCCGGCGCCGCCCTGGATGCAGGCAAGGTCTTCCTGTGGCCCGTGGACATTACCATTGCGGCGTATAAAATGCTGCTGATGCGGAACAATCTGCTCCAGTATTTTTCCAACTCCGTGCTCTTGACCGTTGTGGGAACGGTTCTGAGCCTTGCGGCCACCATTCTCTGCGCCTACCCCCTGTCCAAAAAGTATCTGTGGCAGAGGCGGAAAATTGCCTTTATTGCCACCTTTACCATGCTCTTCGGCGGCGGCATGATCCCTACCTTCATGCTCATTCGAAATTTGCACCTCATTGACTCTTACTGGTCCATCTGGCTCACCGGCCTCATCAGCACCTACAACATGATGATCATGCGCTCCTCCTTTGAGGCCATTCCCGAGGAATTGGCGGAGTCTGCCAGAATCGACGGGTGCGGCGAGTTCCGTCTGCTGACCCAAATTTACCTTCCCCTCTCCAAGGCCAATCTGGCCACGGAAACCCTGCTGTACGGCGTAGGCTATTGGAATATGTACCAGAAGGTCATGCTGTACATGCAGAATACCAAAAAGTACACCCTGCCCGTCTTCATCCAGCAGATGGTATTCAACCTTCAGCAGCTGGATCTGGACACGGTGGAAGCCATCTCCATGGGTGCAAGCAACATCGTTTCCGAGTCGGTAAAATCCGCCGGTGTTGTGGTGCTGATTGTGCCTATGCTGCTGGTGTACCCGTTTTTGCAGAAGTACTTTGTTAAGGGCGTAACCCTCGGCGCTGTCAAGGGTTAACCATATACCTATCCATGTAGGAGGAAAAGAAATGAAGCGTACTATCAGAATGTTGGCTTTGCTTCTGGTTCTGGCCATGTCCTTCTCCGTAATCGCCGGCTGCAGCAGCAGCAGCGATGACAAGAGCCAGGCTACCGAGGCGCCCAGCACCAAAGCTGACACCCAGCCCAGCGATGCTTCTGAGCCCAGCCAGCCCAGCGAGCCCGAAGGCGACGGTAAGGTAAAGGGCAGCATCACTGTCATGACCTATGACCGCGGCAACATGCCCACTTCCGAAGGCACTCTCAACGACAACCGTTGGACCACCTGGATTCGCGAGAATGCCCCCGTTGAGGAGATCAACTGGGTTGCCATTCCCAAGGCCGAAGCTCCCGAGACCATGAGCGCTCAGTTCGCCGGCGGCACCGCCCCCGACCTGCTGCCCAACTATGAGTCCCTGCTTCCCTTTGCTCAGAACGGCATGTGCATGGAGATCACCGATGAAATGCTGGCCAAGATGCCCAACTACTCCGCCATGCTGGAAGCCTACCCCATGATGGAGAAGTCCAGCTCCGTGGACGGCAAGCGTCTGTTCTTCTGCAAGTTCTCCAACATTCTCCCCAACCACACCATCGTAATCCGTCAGGATTGGTTGGACAATCTGGGCCTCGAGCTGCCTGAGACTCCCGAAGATCTGTACAACATCATCTATGCCTTCACCTACAGCGATCCCGACGGCAACGGCGTGAACGATACCTGGGGCATCAACATGACCACCGACGCTCAGCGTGTGCTGGCTCATATGTACGGCTTCGGCAATCCCTGCACGTATGACTTCGACGAGAACGGCGAGCTCTACTATGTATGGGACCGCATCGAGTCCTGGCTGACCTATGTGAAGCAGATTGTAGACAACAAGTGCGTCAACCCCGACTTCGTTACCATGAAGGGCGACGACGACCAGGCTGACTTCCTCTCCGGCAAGATTGGTATCTACTGCTCCGGCCGTTTCTGCAACGCGAACCGTCTGACCCTGTTCCGCAACTTCAAGACCAACTTCCCCGATGCCACTCTGAACACCTTTGCTCTGCCCGAGACTCAGTACGGTAAGTTCACCGGCTACCTCAACGGCGGTTCTTCCAACGTTGGCTTCATCAATGCCGACCTGGATCCTGAGAAGCTGGATGCCGTTCTGGCTTTCTCCGACTGGCTGTATGACCCCGAAGTCTCCGAGTACCTGTTCTACGGCGCTGACGGCGACTACTACAAGAAGGACGAGTACGGCACCTACGCCATCGTCAACCAGGAGAAGATGGATACCGAGTTCACCTATGCATCCGACTACTCCATCATGAAGAACGAGCTGCTGTACGGCAGTGAAGAGAACATCGACGTTCATGCCAACGACTGGTACAACCAGTACCTGACCTCTGACGATCCCATCCTGTGGGAGTTCGGCGATCTGTACTACAAGATGTGCGTCATCGCCAACGAACCCGGCGTCAACGATCCCAGAAAGTGGCTCAACGACGGTCTTCCCCAGCTGGACACCGCTCTGTCCCTGATCAACACCGCTGACACCGAAGTCAACAACATCCTCAAGGCCGCCATCTCCAACTCCGGCATCACCGCCGCTCAGGCCGTTCAGGATGCTAAGGACGCTTGGTACAATGCCGGCGGTCAGCAGGTTGACGATTACTACAAGGAATACTACAAGACCGCAGGCGATTCCGCTCTGCTGGCCAGCGACTTCACCAACGCCAAGTCCATGCCTGTCATGACTGAAGCCGCCAAGAAGAATTCCAAGCTGTTCAACTAAAAACAATTTCAAATCCATGTGATTTGAAGAGTATGGATTCATGAGCAAATGTGGCCATTTCTTCGGAAGTGGCCACATTTTTCAAACCTCTCGGCTGGCAAAAAGTTGTGCCGCCGGGCAGGATATGGTATGATAAAAATGTAATAAATCCCCCCGCGGCGGAAAGGATATCCTTTCCGTATGTTCTCTTTAACAAGAGAACATACCAATCCGTCGACTGTACTGCAAATTGTTTGTAAACGGGAGTGTCTCCATATGTATCGGGTTGTTGTTGTTGACGATGAAATCTGGTCGGTCATCGGCCTGAAGAAAATTCTGCAGGAGGACAGCCAAAGGTTCCAACTGGTGTATGAAACCACGGATTCTCTGGATGCCTTGGAGCAGATTTGCTTATTGCGCCCGGACGTAGTGTTTACGGATGTAAGAATGCCGGAGATGTCCGGCATCGATTTGATGCGGGAGGTAAAAAAGCGGGGACTCAAAACGGAATTTGTGGTGGTCAGCGGCTTTGCGGAGTTTGCCTATGTCCAGCAGGCTCTGCAGGAGGGTGCAGTGGACTACCAGCTCAAGCCCATTGAGCGCAGTACGGCCAAGCAGACCCTGGACAAGCTGTATGAACGGCTGGAGAGCAAGACAAAGAGCCGGGATTTGGACTTTTACTCCTTATTGCGGGATAAGAAAGAGGATGTGTCGGATCTTCTGCAGGGGAGATTTGACGGGCCGCTGTATAAAAAGATGCAGATTGTCCTTCTGTTCTGGAAGCAATCGGACGCAATCAGATTCCCTCTGGACGCAGGCGGCAGCGCCCAATCCCTGTCGCTGAGCATCGGCCCAAGAAAATGCCTGTACATTATCAATGCAGACGAAAACAAAACGGAGGTTCTCTTTTCACGGCTGCAGGAGCATCTGGACAGCATCGAAACCGCCGCCATCACCCGCACCCGCAGTATTGACGGCTCCTTCGACCAGTTGATTAAGGAGGCGGAAACCACTTTGCTGGACTCCTTCGTATATCCGGAAGGCCGAATTTTCAAGTTCCGCAGCGCCAAGCGAGGCATTGTGAACCAGCTGGAGGAGTGCGTCAACAAGTGGTATGCGGAGGATAAATATCAGCAGATTTGCACCTTAACGGAGGAACTGCAGAAGATTTTTGTGGACAACGACATGGGCATTGAGGACGTGGTCTACTTTTGGAACCGCACCGTCTTGACCACGGGAAAGTGGGAGAAAAGCGCCGATACCACACTGGAATATCTGGACAAGTATGCCCTGTTGGATCGTTTTTCCACTCTGGAGGAGCTGTGCAGCTATCTCAACGCCCAGTGGAAGCAAAAGCCCATGAAGCAGTCCGGCACGGTAAACGAAAAGTTTTTTGAGCTGCTGCGGTATATCGACCAGAATTACGCACAGCATCTGTCCCTGAAGGAGCTTTGCGGCGAGTTTTATATCAACATGAGCTACTGCTGTGAGCTGTTTCAAAAGCACAAGAATATGACCTTCTCTCAGTATCTCACGGAAGTGCGCATCGGCAAAGCCTGCGAATTGATGCAGTATCAGCACTGCACCGTGGCGGAAGCCTGCGACATGGTGGGGTACAAGGATTACTTTTATTTCAATAAAGTTTTTAAAAAGAAAATGGGCTGTACGCCGGCGGAGTATCGAAAGAATCCGGACAGAGGGCAGAGCCTATGATCAAGCGGATGAAGCTGAAGCATCAGCTCTATTTCCTCGTCATCATCACCATTGTGATGTTCTGCTTGTTCAGCCTGCTGTACTACATGAACTTCCGCACCATCACCTATGAGCGGGCGGAGAAAACCGCGCGGCAGATGATGGAGCAGGTGGCCCAGAACGTAAACACCATGCTCAACGGCATTGAGACCAGCGCCAAAGGCCTCAGCTATGACGAATACGTGCAGGAATTGCTTGTGTCCGAAGATCGAGCCAAGGATGTGGATCTGTATGAGCACGTCAGCCAGCTTGTCCGAACGGCCACGGCGGCCAATAACAACATTTACAGCGTCACCTGGATCGGCAATGACCGCAGGATGATTTCAGACCCCATTCGGGAGGAGAACGAAATCATCGCCCAGTTGTTTGAACGCCATGATTTTACCTCCAGCGACTTTAGAAAGCCGATTTTTTCCACCCTGATAAAGGGAAATCTGCAGTTTTTCAACTACTACAGCTACATATTCCCCGTATTTTCCCTTCATAAACCGGGGCTGCCCAAGGTGGGCTGCGGCATCATCGTGCTGAATATCGGGGAGCTGGAGAAGCTGGTAAAAATCAACAACATTACGGAAGACTCCCTCTTTGCCATTTTGGATCAGGAAAACAATGTGATTGTATGCAACCGGGATCTTGTTTCCGGGGATGTATACACGGACGTGTTTTGGGACGAATCCCAGGAGCTTGCAGAGACCACCATCACATACAACGGCCGGGAGTCCATCGCCCAGTGCATGCATGTGGAGGAAAGCGGCTGGAGGATTGTGAGCATCATCCCCCGAGAGGGGCTGGTCAGCGACATGCACGAGGTGCTGACGGACGGACTGGTGTTTGTGTTTATCACCAGCGGGGTGCTCATGCTTTTGGGCTACGTGATCATCCGCAACATTACGGAGCCCATCCATGCCATTGTGGATTTCCTTCAGCACACGGAGTTTAAGTCTATGGATAAGCGCATTGATATCCCCCAGCAGAATGAGATTGCCATCATTGCGTCCAACATAAACAGCACCCTGGATCGAGTGGAGCAGATGAACCAGGAGATTGTGGAGCATCAGGCCCGGCTGTACGAGTCCAAGTTGACGGAGCGGGATGCGGAGCTGGCCGCCCTGCAAAGCCAGATCAACCCCCACTTCCTGTACAACACCCTCAACTGCATCAGCTCCATGGGGCTGGCCTATGACATTCCGGAGATCTCGGATATCTCCGCCGCCATGTCCAACATCTACCGCTACAGCAGCAAGGGGGACTTGATGGTGCCCCTTCAGCAGGAACTGCAGTGCATTCGGGAATATATGCGCATTATGGACATCCGCTTCAACGGCAAGTTTGAAACGGAGTACCGTTTTTCCGAAGAGGTGCTGGGGCTGTATACCCTGCGGATGATTTTACAGCCCATTGTGGAAAATGCGGTGTACCACGGCATGGAGGTGCGCAACCGAAAGGGCATGCTGATTCTGGAGGGAAAGGTATCCGAGGACAAGCTGATTCTGACCGTCACCGACAACGGAAAGGGCATGAATGGGGAGGCGCTGGCCAACCTGCGCAAAACCATTGCCGACTATGAGCGGGAAAGCCTTTGCAATGCGGAAAAGAGCAGTATCGGCCTTGGGAATATCAATAAGCGCATTAAGATTCAATTCGGCCCCCAGTACGGTCTGCAGGTGGAAAGCAAGGAAGCCTGCGGCACAACGGTAACTCTGGTGCTTCCCGTTATGCAGGAGCCCTCAAGCAACGAAAGGATGCCATAAAATGACTTTGGAACAAAGCCCCATCCGCCTTTGGGCAAAGAGAACCCGCTATACCGCTTGCCGCTCGGCGGAGGTTCTGCTGAATATATGCATGCCTCGGCGGAGCGAGAGGGCGGCGTGCAGGATTATTCTGCCCAAGGGAATGGAAGCGGCGGAGAGTGGAACCTTTGTAAATATCATCGGACGGGGCTGGTGCCCTCTGCAGACACTGCACCTGCAATCAGCGGGGCGGTGCGCTTTAGGCTATGAGCGGTGCGTGGGGTACGGCCGTGAGGAAAGAACCGAGCAGGGAGAAAGGTGCCTGATTGTAAAGAACTTGGATCTGCGGGCGGACAACGGCATAGACGTGCAGGTTCGTTTGGAAGGGGTCTCCTTTGCTGCCTTGGGGTCATACACAATCCAAGTGCAGGCGGCCTTAGAGGCGGCCGAGGGCACGGTGTGCTGTGAGGGGGAGGAAACCTTGGAGGCCGTGAGCACCATAACGGACTTTGAGCGGGTACTGCCTCAAAAGCTTGTCTATATAAAGGAAGAGCAGGAAGTCTTCCCCTTTCAATGGTCGGCGGCGGAGGATGCAGAAGAGGTGCTTTTGCTTCACTCCCAAGATATGGGCGAAAGCTGGGAAGTCTATGCCCGCCTTGCACCCCACAGCCAAAAAACAGAGGTGCGGGGGCTGGCGCCTGAAAGGGAGCATTGGTTCTGCTTGGAGGTCTTGGGGGGCAGCCGAGAGGGGCGCTCCAACCTTGTTAAGCTGTACAGCGGCATGTACAACCTGCGCACCCAAGGCCATGCGCCCACAGACGGAACCGACGCCGCAGAGAAAATCAACGCCGCCATGGCCTATATGGCCGATCTCGGCGGGGGCATCGTCCTCTTTGAAGGGGGCATTTTCTCCACCACTACCCTGTATCTGCAGAGCAACGTTTGGCTGTATATAGATAAGAGCGCAGAGATTCACGCCCTGAGAGGGTGCGATGACGAGGAAAAATGCTGGTTTTCCGACGAAGAATATCGCCATGATCAGTCCCACCTGTCTGCGGCGCCCTACTTAAGCCCGGGAAACTGGATGACCAAGCAGGACGCAGGCCACTCCTATTTCCACAACGCCCTCTTCTTCGGACAGCGGCTGGATAACGTGAAGATTATCGGCAACGGGCGCATCAGCGGAGAGGGGAATCTGACCAAGAGCAACACGGTCATGGAGCAGGAGAGCGGAAATCGGACGGACAAGATGATTTCCCTGAAGCTGTGCACAAATGTGGAGATTGGCGGCTTAAGCGTGGGGCGGGATCTTTGGTACGAGGAAACGGATGCCCCCAACGAAGACCGGCCCTTCTATTTGAATGCGGAAGGAAAAAGGGACGGCAGGGGCATTGGCAACATGCTTCGCATAGCCAACGGCGGCCATTTTGCCGTGCTGGCCACGGGGGTGGACGGCATCTGCACCCACGATATCTATAGCGAAAAAGGGCCCCTGGTGCGGGACGTCTTCGACTACATGGGCTGCAACGATATTTTGGCCTTCAACATTTACGCTGAGGGGGCTCCCGACGACGTCGTCAAGCTGGGCAGCGACTGCTCCCTTGGCTTCACCCGCCCCTCCAAAAACTGCGTGGTGCGGAACATCATCGGGGACACCTCCTGCAACCTGTTCCAAATCGGCAGTGAGACGGCGGACGATATTCAGGATGTGTGCGTAGACAACTTGTACGTTTTGGGCTCCGATAAGGCGGGATTTTCCGTTTCCGTCAATGACGGCGGCCATGTTCGAAACGTCCATGCAAACTGCGGCGGCTCCCTCGGTAAGTGCCGCCACGGAGTAAAGCACGGGGACTTGGGCATAGGCTATGCCCCCGCAGGCATGGGCGATCGCCCCTCCCTTATGCGCCGTGTGCGGACGCCCTTCTTCATTTCCCTGTCGAACCGTGGAAGAACCATCGGCTGTGAAGGGCACATGGGAAGGTTTACGGACGATATCGGCGTGGAGCGGGAGGAAGTACTGGTTGAAAACGTACAGATTGGCGCCATAGAAAACGTATTTTTGCGGAACGTGGATGTAAAAGAGGTGTACGGCGCCAGTCAGGCTAAAAGCACACAGCCCAGCCGCTGGCCCATGTATCAAAACCAGCCCAGAACCACGGCCATGGTTGTAGGCTACAAGATTCCCGACGGCGCAAAGATAACCCTTCCCGACGGAAGCAAACAGCGGGACATTGAAAACGTACTGCTGGAGGAGATTTCCATCACCGTCAAGGGGGGGAACCCCGAGGAGGACGGAGAGAACACGCCCAGAGAGCTGGGGGTGGGGCAATTTAACTTGCGGAATCTTGCGGAGGACGAGCGAGGCTCCCGCATCCCCGCCTACGGCTGGTATGTGCGGCATGTAAAGGGGCTGACCATGAAAAACTGCGCCCTTTCCTTTGAAGAGGAGGACGGCCGGTATGCGGTGGTGCTGGAGGATGTGCAAGGGGCGCTGGTGGAAAACTTGACGGCGCCGGAGAATCATAGAGAAAAAGTCAGGATCAGAAGAAAGGATAGGGAAAATGTTTAAGCTGTTCGATCAAACTTTCATGGCAACCGTCCACTATGACGGTTTTGAAAAGCCCTGCATCGCCAAAGCGGCGGCGGATTTACAAAAGGATATGCTTGCCGTCAGCGGCAGGGCGTGCAAAGTACAGGCCTATTTGCCCTTGCAGCCTGCGGGGAAAGTCATTATCGGCACCCTGACCAATCCTGAGTTTGCCGCATATTTGCAGGAGCACGGCCTTGCTTTTCCCGAGATTGCAGGCAAGTGGGAGCATTACAGCATCCGCACCGCCTTGGGGGCGCTGGTGATTGCCGGCAGCGATCCCAGAGGCACTATGTGGGGCATCTATGAGGTCAGCAGGCGGTATCTGGGGGTGGATCCTCTGTATTTGTGGACGGATTTTGTACCCGAAAAGCAGGATGCGGTGGTGCTGGAGGAAACCGATTTGACGGACGGCCCCAAGACTTATAAGTTTCGGGGCTGGTTTATCAACGATGAGGACTTAATTGAGGGCTTTTGCCGGGGGAGCCGTCCCGACAAGGCCTACCGCTTCCACAACGACTATGCCCCCGTTCTGGAGATGCTGGTGGAGACGGCTCTGCGTTTAAAGCAGAACCTTATGATTCCCTGCTCTCATTTGGACTTGGAGAACCCGGCGGAGGCGGACTTGGTGCGCCTGGTTACGGAGCGGGGGATGTACATCTCCATGCACCATCAGGAGCCTGTGGGCGTGCATCAGTTTACCGTGGATAGATACTTTAAGGACAGCGGCATTGAAAACGTAAACTATGTGGAGCATCCCGACAAGTACAGGGAGATTTGGACCCGCTACATCCGCAAGTGGGCCAAGTACGACAACGTCATCTGGCAGTTGGGTCTGCGGGGACGGGGGGACCGCCCCGTGTGGTACAACAATGCCAGCATTCCCGACACCCCCCAAGCACGGGGAAAGATTATCTCCGACGCCATTGCCACCCAGCTGGACATCGTCAAAAAGGAGTATGCAGGCAAAGAAATTCTGTCCACCTCCACCCTTTGGATGGAGGGCATGGGGCTCTACCGCCAGAATGCGCTGAAATTCCCCGAGGGAACGGCGGTGATTTTTGCGGACTTCGGTCCCAACCAGATGTGGGGAGAAGGGTATTACGATACCCCTCGGGATAAGAACACCGCTTACGGCGGCTATTATCACGTTTGCTTCTGGGGCTGCGGCCCCCACCTGATTCAGGGCAATCCCCCGGAGAAGATCTACTATAACTACAAAGCGGCCGTGGAAAAGGGCGATCGGTACTACTCCGTGCTGAACGTGTCCAACTTCCGTGAGCATGTGTACGGCATAGAGTGCGTGGCGGAAATCACTTGGGACATGACACGCTTTTCCGTGGACGATTTCTCCCGCCGCTGGTGCAAGAAGGAGTATAAAACTCCTGAGGCGGCGGCGCTGTATAAGGCGTGGTACGACTGCTTCTATGAAATGGACGGGGAGCAGATTGACAAGCAGATGCTGTTCATGGACGGCATGACCAGACGGGTGGCCTTAAAGCTGATGGAAATCATTCGGGGCAGTGAGCTTAAGAAGATGGACATTCAGAACAAAAAGCTCTTCGGCTTTGACAACACCGATGATTTTATCGCCTACTATCTTCACGCCGCCCAAAAGGGGCTTCGGCGGTTCAAGGCCTTCTTTTGCAAGGCCATGGCGGTGCGAAAAGACATTCCCAAAGAGAGAAGGGACTTCTTTACCAACAACCTTTTGGTGCAGGCGGAAATTATGATCGGCCTGTACGGCTGGGTGGAGCAGCTTTGCTTGGCCGCTCAAAACCGCCGCGCGGGGGGAGGGGACGAGGCCTATGAGGCCTATATCAGCGAGGGGGTCTACGCCCTTGAAAAGATTCTTTCGGATCGGGAAAAGGCCCTGAAGGGAAAGTGGGTCCACTGGTATGACGGGGACACCCTGATGGACATTGAAGGGGATGCACTTTTGACGGAGGGACTGCATTTGAAGACCCTCCATCGGGACGTGAAGACGGACATTTACGCATCGAAGTTTTGAGGAGGAACAGGCATGTACATAGCGGATGAACAAAGATACGACCATATGGTATACAAACGAGCGGGGAACACGGGGCTGAAGCTCCCTGTCCTGTCCCTTGGCTTTTGGCATAATTTCGGGCAGAACGCCTCCATGGAGAGCATGCAGGCTCTAACCCGAACGGCCTTTGACCACGGCATCACCCACTTTGACCTGGCCAACAACTACGGTCCCACCCCCGGCTGTGCCGAGGAGAACTTCGGCCGTCTGCTAAAGAAGGACTTTAAGCCCTATCGGGACGAGCTGATTATCTCCACCAAAGCCGGCTGTGAAATGTGGGACGGCCCCTACGGCCAGTTGGGCAGCAGAAAGCATCTGCTGGCCAGCTTGGATCAGAGCCTAAAGCGCATGGGGCTTGAGTATGTGGATATCTTCTACCTCCACTGCCGGGACGAGGAAACGCCTCTGGAGGAGTCCATGCTGGCGCTGGATCAGGCGGTGAGAAGCGGCAAGGCTCTGTATGTGGGCATCTCCAACCACGACGGAGAAAGTGCAGCCGAGGCCACGAAGATTCTCAAGGAGCTGAGAACCCCCTTCGTCCTCCACCAGAACAGCTACTCCATTTTGAATCGGAAAAACGTGAAAAACGGACTCATTCCCTTTGCCCGGGAGCACGGACAGGGGGTCATCGCCTTTAAGCCTTTGGAGCAGGGCATGCTGACGGACAAGTACCTCAACGGCATTCCCGAAGACAGCCGTGTGCGGCGGGACGGGCGGTATCTGCGGGAAAACAGCCTGGTGCCCGAGAAGATGGAAAAGGTGCGCAAACTCAACCTTATAGCCAAGGAGCGGGGGCAAAGTCTGGCGCAGATGGCCTTGGCGTGGGTGCTTCAGGAAAAAGCCGTGACCAGCGTGCTCATCGGCGCTTCCCGTCCGTCTCAGATTCTGGAGAACCTGAAGACGCTGGAAAATACCGCTTTTACAGCAGAAGAACTGAACAAAATCGAGGAGATTGCAGGCGCTTAAATTTAGGAGAAAGTTATGGCAAAATTGTCAAAGGACGACAAAGCCTTTCAAGACTTTGCCTTAAACGGAAACATGGTCAAGCTGATGCTCCACGTGTGCCTCCCCTTGACCCTGTATCAAAGCTTGAACCAGCTGTTTCGGATGCTGGACACCATGTTGGCCTCCATGATTGGCTCCTCCACGGTGACCACGGTGGCGTACCTGTCCAACATCAGCACCATGCTGTCCGCTTTGGGCGCGGGGCTGGCGGTGGGCGCCAGCATCAAGGTCAGCGAAGCCTTCGGCGCAAAGCGTTACGATCTGGTGCGCACCAGAGTCAGCACCCTGTTTGCCATGTGCGGCATTCTCAGCGTGGGGATTCTGGGGGTGTGCGTGCCCTTTGCCCCACAGGTACTGCGGCTGTTCGGGGCGCCGGAAGCGCTGATTGCCCAAGGGGTTTCCTACTTCGTGCTGGAGCTGGTGGGCATGGTGATCAGCTTCTTCAACAGTGTCTACATCGCCGTTGAGCGGGCAAGGGGGAACTCCAAGCGCATTTTCTGGCTGAACATGGGGGTGACCCTTTCCAAGCTGGCGCTGTCGGCCTTCTTTGTGCTGTGCTGGGAGCCTTTGGGCTTGACGCCCCACCATTGAGCTGCTCAGCGTGGCCTCGCTGGTATCCCAGTGCATCATTTTGGCGGCGGCCTTCTACTATTTAAGCCGCAAGGACAATATTTTCAGCTTCTCCTTCCATGCCATCACCTTCCGCTCTGAGGTGGCGGGCCCCATGCTGCGCCTGTCCTTCCCCATTATTGTGGAAAAGTTCGCCTTTTCCTACGGCAAGGTGCTGGTAAACTCCATGTGCGCCGGGGAGGGGCTACACTATCACCCCGATACCGTAGGTGCCACCTCCGTGTCCAACCGCATCAGCGGCATCACCATCACCCCTCAGAACGGCTTTCAGGAGGGGGGCTCGGCCATTATCAGTCAGAATCTGGGCGCAGGGAAACCGGAGCGGGCGGTGTCCGCTTTTAAGCACATGCTGGGGATTGATTTGCTGGTGGCCGTGGCGCTGGTGGCGGTGTCCCTGCTGGTTTTGGAGCCTTTGAGCATGCTCTCCGCCGCAGGGGATGGGGAGTTTGCCTCCATGATTGCCACGGTGTACCGCTACGAAGCCATTGCCATTATCCCCTTGGCCGTGCATTCGGCGGTGATGGGGCTTTTGTACGGCATCAGCAAGACCAAGCTGACGCTGGTTATGAACTTCTGCCGTGTGTTCGTGTTTCGGGTGCCGGTGCTGTACTTCTTGCAGCACTTTACCGCTATGGGACAGGTGGACGGCCCCAACACCATCGGCTTGTGTCTGGCCTTAAGCAATACCCTCTGCGGCACCTTGGCGGCGGTCATTGCGTTTATAGAGGTGCGGAAGCTGTGCAGACAGCATCATTTGAATTTCTGGAAAGTGTAAAGGAGGATAGGATATGGCATTTGCAAAGGATTTTCTCTGGGGCGGCGCCACGGCGGCCCATCAGATTGAGGGAGCGGCCTTTGAGGACGGAAAGACGGCGGGGATTTGGGACGCTCTGTGCCCCGGCCATGTAGCCCACGGGGAAAACGGCCATACAGCCTGCGACCATTACCACCGCTATAAAGAGGACGTGGCCATGATGAAGGAGATGGGGCTGAAGGCCTACCGCTTCTCCGTTAGCTGGCCGAGAGTGATTCCCGAGCCGGGGGTAGTCAACGAAAAGGGCTTGCGGTTCTATGTGAATCTGGTGGACGAGCTGGTCTCGGCGGGCATTGAGCCGGTGGTGACTTTGTTCCACTGGAATTTGCCCATGTGGATGTATAATAAGGGCGGCTGGGAGAACCCGGAGATTGGGACATACTTTGCCGACTATGTGAAGGTGGTGGTAAAGGCTCTGTCTCACAAGGTGCGTTGGTGGATTACTTTGAACGAGCCCCAGTGCTTTGTGGGCGTAGGGTATTACAGCGGCCGCCATGCCCCCTTTCGGACGGAATCGGTGCAGATTCCCTATATCGTCCGCAATGTGATGCTGGCTCACGGGCGGGCGGCGGAAGTGATTCGCAAGCATGCAAAGCGGGAGCCCAAGATCGGCTTTGCCCCCACCGGCCCCGTGTACACCCCTGCAAGCGGCAGTGAGGAGGATATTGAAAAAGCGAGAGCGGCCAGCTACAATCCCTTCGGCGGCATTCGCTCCAATGCCTGGTGGGCAGACCCCATTGTGCTGGGGGTTGTACCGGAGCCTCTGAAGGCGGCCATCTCTCCGGCGGATTTAAAAATCATCTGCCAGCCTCTGGACTTTTACGCCTACAACGTGTACCATTCCGAGAACCATGGGGAAAAGCCGGGGGAGGTGAACCCGCTGGTGCGTCCCGGCATGCCCAGAACGGCGCTGAACTGGCCCATTACCCCGGAGGTGGCCTACTGGGCGACCAAGTTCCACTATGAGCGGTACCATTTGCCCATATTGGTCAGCGAAAACGGCATGGCCAACACGGACTTCGTTATGCTGGACGGCAAGGTGCACGATCCCCAGCGGACGGATTACATCCGCCGTCATCTGAAGCAGTTGAAGCAGGCAGCGGAGGAAGGGGTGCCCGTGGTTGGGTATCTGTACTGGTCGGTTATGGACAACTTCGAGTGGGCTTTGGGCTATGACGCCCGCTTTGGGTTGGTCTATGTGGATTACGAGACTCAGGAGCGGATTTGGAAGGACTCCGCTTACGACTATCGGGACATCATCCGCACCAACGGCGAAAACCTGTAAACAAAATAAAGCACGCACCCGGCCTTGGGTGCGTGTTTTTGCATATGCATATATGTTAGGAACGAAGGAGAAATTCGGCAAAGCGGACGGCGGTCTCCGGGTTTTTGCCAAGGTGCAAAAGGCCGAAACAGCACTCCGTGTAGTAGCCGTTTTCTTCCAGCCAAGGATTGTGAGAAAGGGAGATGGCGCAGGGATACGAGACCCCCTCTTCCTCCACATAAATCAGCCGCTCCCTGTATGCTTCCAGTAAATCGGGCGAAAGCACTTCCTCCAAATTCCGCAGCATCCCCTGCCGGGCATAGGACATAAAGATTTCCCCCTTGCCGAAAAACACGTCTCCGTTGCCTGCGGCCATAAGGGTGAAGAGCATTTGCTCCTTGTCATAGTTATCCAGAACGGCCTGATTCCGCTCCATTTCGTCCAGCCGCTCCAGCTCCTCCTCGCTGTAAAAGCTGATGTTGGTGTTCAGGCTGACGGCGCCCTCGTAGGGCTCGGCGCCTATATCCTTTAAAAAGGCGTCAAAGGGCTCCGTATCGCCGTGGGCGTTGGCGTTGGAATCCACCATGATGACGTTCAGCAGGGGCTGTGTGCCATTGGAAAGGGTCTGCACCAAAGAAACAAGCAAGACTAGCCCAATCACGGCGGTGAGGATGGGCACACGGTAGTAAATCCAGATATGCTCCAGTTTTTGGGAAAAGGGCAAGTCCCGAAAAGTAATAGGCGTGTCCATTTAGGCTTCCTCGGAGGGGAGGTATTTTTTGTAGATGGGCTCCAAAATCAAACTGACCAGCACCGCATACACGGCAGGAAGCACCAGAAGGGACCAAAGGGAGGTAGGCAGTGCGGAGGCAAACACGAAGAGCACCAGCGCAAAGAGGGTAACGGTCAGCAGGGAATAGGGGAAATTGGACAGGCAGATATAGAGGGTGTTTTTAAAAATTGTGGGGAGCGGGTCCTGAAACCGTGCGATGTAGGAAAAGAGGTAGTGGAGCCACATGGCAAAAAAGGCCAGGACGATAAAGTAGACGATGTAGGCAATGGTCAGATTGCTGCTTGAATGCTCGTATACAATCAGGCACAAAAAGCCCCAGGCAATAACGAAGACGATGGCCAGTAGCAGCACGACGGTGGACTGCTTGAAATTGGTTTTAAAGGCGTGCCAAAATTCCTTTGCAACGGAGCCGGCATCCTTGCGAAGCACCTTCAAAGCGGTATAGTAAAGGGCGGTGGTGGCGGCGCCGGCGGTGATGACAGGCAGACAAAACATGAGCCACAGTAGGCTTAATGTGGCGCAGTCCGCCACCTTGCCCATAACCTGTCCGAATTTCGAATCGAACCGAAAGATTTTGCCCAAAAATGACACCTCACAGTTATAAAGAATCAAGTATATCCTATCATACCCTGTTTAAAGAAAAAATGGAACCGTTTCGGGTAAACTTTGTACGGATTCAGGGTAAAAAAGAGCGGAGCAGGTGCGCTCCGCCCGTGTGTGGGAGAAAAGGTCACTCCCTCTTTTCGTACAGCTTTTTGGACAAGACCCAGGAGAGGGCATAGAGGACTATGGCGCCGAGGCACAGCAGGGCCACAGGCAAGGACAACTGCAGGTTGCCGCCCATAAAGAGCATCACCGCCGCACCGCCTCCGCCGATGACCAGATAGTAGGCCATGCGCCCCTTTTCCGCCCCGAAGCGGAATACGAAGGGCAGGGTCAGAGCGGGGGACAGAAGCCCCATGGAGATCATGGAGAGCCCCAGTGCCTGGGCTTCCTCTATGGGAAGCTGTCCCCGCATATACTGCACCCCCAGCAGGAGCAATCCAACCAGAGACACGGACAGGGTGGCCAGCAGTCCAGTGAGGTATTTTTCGCTGACATACTGCCCTTTTTTGAGGGGGAAGTTTTTGCAGTACCGCTGCCAGCCGGTTTTTTCGTCATAGCTGAGCAGGGTAATCGGCAGCATGGACATGAGCATGCAGGGGTAAATCAGGCAAAAGGGCTGGGGAGATGCAACGTACAGCACAAGGAAAAATACCGCCAAAATGCCCATAACACGGCAGTACTTTTTGATCTGATACCAGTCGTGGAGCAGTAAACCTTTCATTTTATTTGTCCTCCTTGACCATAAAAACGAATATATCCTCCAAAGACACGGGGGAAACCTCCCGTTCAACGGGCACCAGCGCCCGCCGCACCAAGGCCTGTACGCCGTATTCCGTAGTGCGCTTTCCCAGTACCGCTCCTGCGGGCAGGGCGTTCAGGGTCTCGGCGGAACAGCGGAGCAGGCCGTAGGTTTCGTACAGCGCATCCTTTTCCTCAAAGAGAATCAGCTTCCCCTTGTGCATAAAGGCGATGTAGTCGCACAGCTTCTCCAAATCCGACACGATGTGGGAGGAAATCATCACGGTTCTGTCCTCCCTGCGGGTAAAGTCGAAGAGAATCTCCAGCACCTGCGCCCGTGCTACGGGGTCAAGGCCGCTGCAGGCTTCGTCCAAAAGCAGAATTCTGGGGTCATGGGATAAAGCCGCGGCAATGGCCAGCTTCTTCTTGGTGCCAAGAGACATTTCCCCAAAGGCCTTTTCCGTCGGCACCTCCAGACGGGAAAGGTAGCCCCTATAGACATCCTCCTGCCAGTTGGGATAGATGCCCCCGAGGATTTTTCCGAACTGCAAGGGGGTGATGCAGGGAGAAAGGCCCGCATCGTCAGGGACAATGCCCAGCAGGGATTTGAGAGCAGGGTCAAAAGGCTCCTGCCCCAGCAGGGAGATTTCCCCCTCATCGGCGGATAGCTGTCCCCCCAAGAGGCGAAGGGTGGTGGTTTTTCCCGCACCGTTTTCCCCAATCAAGCCCAAAATGGTGCCTTCGGGGAGGGTGAAGGCGACATGATCCAGAAGAAAGTCCTTCCGATGTTTGCAAATTGATTTAACTTCTATGGCGTTCACAGTTTTTCCTCCATTTCCAGACGGAGCATCTCCGCCAGTTCCTCTTTGCTAAGGCCGCACAGCCGCCCCAGCCG
Organism: uncultured Christensenella sp.; assembly: GCA_964585055.1. GTDB lineage: Bacteria > Bacillota > Clostridia > Christensenellales > CAG-138 > RUG472. The sequence goes on from CAZPCH010000002.1 coordinate 21,594, forward strand.
CAGGATTTCGTCCATATGCCCCTGAATTTCCAGCAGGGTCTGCTCCCGAATCAGCTCCCGATTTCTCGGCGCCGCAAAGGAGCCCTTTCCCGGCTGGGTGTAGATAAAGCCCTGCCGCTCCAGCTCGTCATAGGCACGCTTGGTGGTGATGACGCTGACCTGCAAATCCTTGGCCAGCCCTCTAATGGAGGGCAAAGGGGCGTTTTCCTCCAAAGCGCCGGTTAGAATTTGCTCCCGAATCTGGGAAAATATCTGGTCGTATATGGGCAGTCCGCTTCGGTTGTCGATGAATAGCTGCATGCTTGCTCTCCTCTCAACTGTTCATATACAGTATATACAGTTAGGAGAGCGTTGTCAATAGGTGTAGAAAAGTTTTTTGGGGGCGGCGGAAGGGCGAAGCCCTTCTCTTTGGCGAGGGGGCGCAAAATGCGCCCCCTCGCCA
>CAZPCH010000003.1:0-1574 GCA_964585055.1 uncultured Christensenella sp.
GGCCACAAATAGGCAATGCCGTCCCCGGCCGTAAAGCCCCGCTCCCCCTGGTCTACCAGCAGGGCAAAAAGCTCTCTGGCCTTAGCCCCGGGAATGTGCAGGGGCGTTCCGTTTACCAGCACGGTCAAAGTGGGAATGGTCTCAATAACCACCTGATGGGAGGGCAACGGTCTGTATACGCACTTGCCCAGCTCCCGATGGATGTCGGCGGCGGTGTAGGGCTTGAGAACATACCCCGTGGCATCCACCCCAAAGGCCTCCAACGCATACTGGCTGTAAGCCGTGACGAAGACGATGCGGATGCCCGGATCGTGCTCCTTCAGCTTTTTGGCAAGCCCCAAGCCGTGGAGCCCCGGCATCTCCATGTCCAAAAACGCAGCATCCACGGTGTTCTCCTTGGCAAAGGCCAGCGCCTCCTCCCCTCTTTCAAAGGTGTGCAGGGAGCGTATCTCCGAAAAATGCTCCGTGGTCAGGCGAAAGTTGTCAATGGCCGGCCGCTCGTCGTCCACATAGATTACATGCATGCGTCTGCCTCCTCCTTGGGAATGGTAATGGTCACAAGGGTGCCCTTTCCCTTTTCGCTTTGAATGTCCAAAGTGCCGTGCACCAGATGCTCCAGACGGTAGCGGGTGTTCTTCAGCCCCACAGAGGTGTTTTTCTCCGGCTCCTCCATGTCAAAGCCCTCGCCGTCATCCTCCACGGAAATCTTTATGTTCTCTCCCTCCTCCCATGTGCGCAGGATGACCGTGCCGCCTCCCGGCTTTTGGGTCAGCCCGTGCTTAATGGCATTCTCCACCACAGGCTGAAGAATCAAGGGCGGAATCTTAAAGTTCTCCGTCTTCGTATCCGCATAAAATTCTATCCTGTCCCCAAAGCGCACCTGCTCCAGCTCCACATAGTCCTCCAAATGGGCCAGCTCCTTGGAAAAAAGCTGGGGACGGTCGTCCTCTATGATGTCGATGTTGTTCCGCAGATATCGGGCAAAGCGCACCACGGTTTCGTCCGCCTTCTCCGGGTCATACTTGCACATGCCGCTGATGGCGTTGAGAATGTTGAATACAAAGTGGGTGCGGATCTGCCCCGTAAGGGCGGCGATGCGGCTGAGGGTGAGCTGGGCTTCCTTCTCCGCCAAGGTCTGCCGCTGGCGGATATAGGTGAAGAACATCTGCACACCTTCCAAGAGCACATATACAAAGATGGCCAGCAGTACAAACAGCAGTCCCGAAGAGCTCCCCCGCACATAATATACCAGCATATCCAGCAAGGCTCCTACCCCCAGCAGGCAGATGCCCCGATACCGCCTGTCCGGCCAAGGCTCAGGAGAACGCCCTCGGCTCTCCACCACGGCGCTGACAATAAGCACCAGAGAGCTGACGATAATCATGCCGTGGGTGACCTTGAGCATCTCCCGCAAGTCCAGCACCCCCAATAGCTGCAGTATCAGCTGTACAAGGCTCAATGCTCCGCAGATTACGCACCAGTTCTCCAGCATGCGCTGTGCCGGCTTCCGTTTGGGCGGTTTAATGGACTTGATTAAAGGCACCACGCAGCCCATGAGCATGGTCAAGGATACG
>CAZPCH010000003.1:1584-4861 GCA_964585055.1 uncultured Christensenella sp.
ATGATGATCTGCAGTAGGTCTGTCATCTCTCTTCCCGTCACTCTTCAATAAAGGGGCCAAGTCGGCACTGGATTAAAGTGCTTGCCTTTCTCCATGGCTCTGAGTTTTCAAATCTTTTTGGCAGAAAATACTTTTTCTGATGTTAAGAAATTGCAAAAAAAAAAATTCTCATGTGTCATTAATGGACTTGATTAAAGGCACCACGCAGCCCATGAGCATGGTCAAGGATACGTAGTAAACGAATATGGTCTTGTTGGGCATAATCAGCGGAGCAAAGCCCGTTTGGGTAAAGTTCCACAGCCCCAAAGAGATGGCCAGCAGTCCCAAGGAATAGAAGACGGATCCCTGCTCCTTCTTCACGGAAAAATATACCGCCGCCGCCAGCATCAGCAGGCCCGCCAGCACATCCACAAAACTGAGAATCATCTCCGGCAGAGATTTCACCAACTGCTCCGTGTACACCGCCAGCTTGGAGCCGATGAAAAAGTCAATCTCCTGCTCCTGATAATCTTGATACACAGGGGTCAGCACCACCCGCACTTCCTTCCCTGCATCCTCCCGATACAGGGGAATCATGGCCCAGTTGACCCCGGGGGTGCGGACTATGGACAGCCTTTCGGCCGTGTGCAGGGAGTAAACCTCCTCCCCGTCCAGATACGCCTTAGCGTTTTGATGGCTGAAGCGGAAGATGAGGGTGGAATCCCGAGCAATCTCTTCGTCCAAGAAAAACCGAAACTCCCGCACCATGCCCGTAGGGGAAGCATCGTCCTTCAGTTCCTCATATAAGACGTTCTCCACTTGCCTATACCCTTCCTCCCTGCGGGTCTGCCGCAGTTCCGTATTGGGCATAGCGCATAGATACACCAACAGAACCCCCATGAGCAAAAGCACCCCTGTAAATAAGCCTGTCTGTATTTTTTCCGGCAACGTTTTTTTCACAGCCGCCCCCTGTGCGCATACTATAAGATAATATAGTATACCACACCCTCCGTAACACCTGCGTAACTTTTTGGCAGAGCCGCTTCCTTCTGCTTCAAATATGCATTTTTCATTTCCATGGAGGAGAAAAGTGTGGTATACTGCAGATACTGAATACTCTTTGTCAGGGAGAGAACGTGTATGGAAATTCAACGTCTGCTGCCTTTGCTCAAAAGTCTGCCTTGCCAGTACTACGGCCCCGCCCAAGAGGAGGTCTTTGCTGTGGAACCGGCTAACCGCAGTACCCGCTTTTGCCGGGGAGTGCTGTACATCCACTCCGCCGACAGCTTCGGCTATGCCAACATTTATGAAAACCTGTGCTTTCTCACTGCAGAAAGCTACCACCTCCCCCGCCTGCTGGAGCGCACCCGCCGGATTTTGCTGGAGGATGCCCGCTTCACCGCCTCCGCTTTGTCCCTGCAAACCATGCTTCTGCAGGGAGAGTCCGCCGACAACGTAGTCAACTTTCTCTCCGGTCTTCTCTGCAATCCGGTGCTTCTGCTTTCCTCCGACGGCACCGCTCTGGCCAACAGCGGCTTCCACGCCAAAGACGTCAGTCTCCTTGCTTCCATGAAAGCGGACATCCTCTCCCGCTATGACTGGGAGTCCCCGTGCCTGCAATTGGAAAGCCTGAGCCCCCGAAACCCCTTGCCTCACTGCCTGCTCATCACAAGGATACAAAACGGCCAATCCGTTCTCTTTTTGCTCACAGCCGAGCAGGAGTCTTCCTTTTTGGATGCGGACACCCGCCACCGCCTCGCCTGCATCAGCCGTATTTTTTCCGCCACCCAGTGGAAGCGCAGTCTCCAAAGCCCTCAGATGCAATTGCAGACCCTGCTGTTTCAGCTTCTGCAAAGCAAGCCCGGTCACCCGGAGGATGTAAAAAAACAGCTCAAGGCTTTAGGCTGGCCTACTTACGATAAATACTATGTACTGGCCGTGTACCGCAAGCTCCAGAACCGTCCCGAATCCCTGACTCGGGAATTGGAGGAGATTATCGGGGAAAAAGTCTATGAGTTCGGGGATTATTATATTGCCTTTCTCCATTCCGACTGGAAGACGGAAATCTACGCCACCTACGGCCGCGACTTCCCGAAGCTGACGGAGTATGTCACCTGCACAAACATGTACGCTTCTTTAAGCTACGGGGTCTTTGACATTACGGATATCTCCATCGCCATGCATCAAGCGGTGCGCTGTATTGAAATGGTGCGCAAGTTCCCTTGGAACCAGCGGGTCAACGGCTATGGGGACATGGTGATTTCCCACCTGATGGACACCGCCCTCAAGGCAGGGGAAATTACTTTGGACAGCATCTGCAACCCCATTGCGCTGAAGATTCGGGCGTATGATCAAAAAAACGGCACGGATCTGCTGGAAGTGCTGGCGGCGTATATCTACTGCAGTTTGTCCGTAAAGATTACGGCTGAATACCTGCACATGCACATCAACACCGTCTATCAGCGAATTCACCGTTTGGAGGATGAGTTCGGCATCGACTTTACCAACCGCCGCCTGGTGACCATGCTCCACATCTCCGTCATCGCCATGGCCTATCGGGGGGATTATCAGGCGGAGCTCTATCAATAGTCTGCACACATCAAAATATGCTTTCAAAAGGAAAAGACGGTCCTGCTCGGCCGTCTTTTCCAATTTCAATACCTCTCCTTCTTACCAGGACGGAGAGTGGGCCCCGGGCCGTTGACTGCTTCCTGTCAGCCGCTTTCTTGGGGTTCAAAAGCGGCAGCACCCAATGCCGTCAGGGTTGCCTGTTGGGATATAAGCTTTTTATGTCCATCAAGCCGATGGAATACTCTTTTTTGCCTTACAGCGCTTTCTTTCTCTGCCTCCCGTACACCCCGTTGACCAGCAATAAGGATGCAAGAGTGGTGACGGCGCAAAAGAGATAGTATGCATTGTAGTTTCCCGCCGCATCGGCCAGCAGTCCCGGCAAAGGCGACATGCACAGCCCGCCTATGGTACAGCAGGACTGAAGTTTTTTCAGCGTGGCGGCGTAGTCCTTTTCCTCCGTCATCTCCGCCACCCACACGGGGGCGCCCACGGTGCTTACGGTGAACGAGCCCATGCCCAAGCACAGCACCACGGCATACACCGGCCAGGAGGCGGCTCCGTCAAAGAACAAAACGGCCCCATGCCCTATAATCAGAAGCACATAGTATACAACGTTGGCCGCAGGCGCTCCCACCGCATCGGCCATGACCCCGTACAAAGGCTTTCCCACCATGTTCATCAGCCCGTTCAAAGCCATGACGGAACTGACGAAAACGGCATCGTATCC
>CAZPCH010000003.1:4871-19712 GCA_964585055.1 uncultured Christensenella sp.
GTAAAAAAGCCTACGAAGACCATGGATATGGACAGCAACAACAGTGCCTTTTTATCTACGGGGGGCAGACGATGCTTCTTCTTTTCTTTTGCGGATGCATCCCATCCCCGGCCGCCGCCAAAGGGGGAAAGCCCCGCCTCTTCGGGAGCCGTTTTCAACAGCAGAAGCACCAGCGCTCCCAGCATAGCAAAAAGACCGCCCATTACCATCTCTGCCGCCAGCACCCCTCGTGTAGAGACGATTCCCGTAATCGGAACGGACAGCAGTAAGGTAGTAACCCCGGAACTCATGGCGCAGATGCCCAGCACCAGCCCGCGGCTCTTTACAAACCAGCGGCGGACAATCAGGGCGGCGGGAATGGTGCCTCCCAGCCCAAAGGCAAAGCCGGACAGCGCCACGGCCGCAAGGCACAAGACATAGCTCTTGGCCACGCCGTACAGCACGCAGGAGAGGACGCTTCCAAGGAAGGCCAGCAAAAGTCCTCCCTTCAATCCCCTGCGGCAAAAAATCTTGTCAGTCAACAGGGTGGCCAGCACCGTAAAGGCAGAGCGCACCGTGAGCATAATGGAAGCGTTGGAAAAGGACAGGCCCAAATCCTCCCGAATAAAGGGGAGGATCAGGGTCTGCATGACAGCCTGTCCCATGTTCACCATGCCGGTCAACAGCAGTAAAAAGGCCGTCAGTATATACCAGAGGGGGTTTGTACGTTGATTTTGCATTCTATGCAGGCTTAGTTTTTCCTGCCGCCTTCAATGGCAGCGGCAATCTTGGCTTTGGAGCAGCGGGGCTCAAAGAATACATCTACAATGTCCTTATCCATGGGCTTGGTGCAAAGGGACACCACCACCAGCAGAATGAAGGACACGATGGTGCCGGGCACGAAGCTGTGGACGATGTTGGACAGCCCCGCCAGATACCACACGATGGAAGTCAGCACGCCCACAATCACGGCGGCATAGCAGCCCTGCTTGGTGGCACGCTTCCAATAGAGACCCAAGATCAGCGGAGCCGTAAAGGCTGCGCCCATGGCACCTGCAGACATGGTGGACAGTTCCCACACGAAATCGGGGGGATACATGGTGCCCACGGCCACCAGCAGCATAACCACGCCGGTGACGATACGGGAGATAAGAATGGACTTCTTGGAATCCACGTTCTCCTTCCCGCGGCGGTTGCCCACATAGTCCTCATAGATGTCCTTAGCAACGGAGGAAGCAGAGGTCAGCACCAGAGAAACCACGGTGGAAAGACCTGCCGCCAGCACGCCGCAAAGGAACAGGCCGGAAACAAAGGTGCCTGCATACTCTGCCACTACCATGGGGGCAATGGAGTCGCCGTCGGCAAAAACCTGGTTGCCGTAAAGGAAGTTCGCCGCCCAAGCGATGAGCTGAAGGCAGACCATGGCAATAAAGTTCCAGGCATAGCTGACCCGAACCACGGTGCCCACGGTGCGGGAATCCTTCAACCCCATGAACTTGGTGATAAGCTGGGGCTGGCCGAAGGCGATAAAGGCCCATACGCCGGCGTAGCTGAACAGGGTCAAGAAGCTCATGCCGGAGTTCCAGGTGCCCTTAGCGGGATCCGTCTCCACCATGTGGGTGACGATGTTGGTGATGCCTCCTGCCTTGGTGACAATGATGACTGCCGCCACGACCACGGAAACGGAAATGGTGATTCCCTGAATCAAGTCGGTGGTGGATACGCCCCAGAAACCGGAGGTAATCAGATACAGGAAGGACACCACGGCAATGATGATGACCGCCGTGTTATAGGAGAGGCCCATGATGGACACCATGGCGTTGGCGATGCCTTTGCAGGCGGAGATAGCGTAGGGAATCATCATAATGGCTACCAAAGAGCCGCAGATGAGACGCATACGGTTGGACTGATACCGCACGGACAAAAAGCCGGACATGGATACCACCTTCAGCCGCTCAGACAGGGCCCGCATCTTGGGTGCGAACACGAAGAAAATCAAAGCGGCGCAGCACACCAGGCAGGACAGCAGGTTGAATCCGCCGTAGCCCAAACCGTAGGTGTAGTGCTTGGGAATGGAGCCGATGATGGCCGCCGTGGACAGGTATGCGGCGCAGTAGGATAGAGCCGTGGTCCAGGGGCCTACGTTCCGTCCGCCTACCCAGTAATCGTCAGAAGTTTTTACCTTTCGGCTGACCAGCAGGCCAACCACAACCAGCGCTGCCATGTAGACGACAGCCATTACAATCTGCACTGTTCCGTACATTTACTCGGCCTCCTTTTCCTTGTCCGTGTCTTCTTCCGCCTCCTGATTGAAGGAGAAGTAGTAGTCCGATTTCTTCTTCCACCATTTGGAGCGCAGGACAATCTCCACGATGACGGGCACGACCAGAAGGGATACCCAGTAGTACCAGGCTACACCGGCAGGCATTCCAAAGATCTTCATTTTGTTACATCCTTTCCTTATCTTTTGAATATCAGCCTAAGAGGGTGGGACCGGTGACATCGGTATTCAAGGCCTTCAGGGCCTTATCCACCAGCTCGTAGCGCTGTTTCTTCTGTTCTTCAGGGGTGACATAAGGGTCATTCATGGGGAAGGAGATGCCGTAGGTCTTCACAATACGGTTGGAGCCGATGCCTTGGGCCACGGGCACCATGTTTACCATGTGGACAACGGGCATGCCGTTCTTTTCAATTTCTTTTACCATCATTGCACCGCAACGAGTACAGGTGCCTCATGTGGAGCCTACGATGGCGGCGTCTACCCCATCCTTGCGAATTTTTTCCAGAATCTCCCGGGCCATGCGCTGAGAGTCGCTCTTAGTCGTCTGGTTTCCGGAGAGACTGTACACATAGGGATGCAGGGAACCGAGGTGCCCTTCCGCTATATGCTTGCGGAAAGCGTCCAAGGGCATCAGCAGCATGGGATTCTCGGCCACAAAGTTGACATTGTAGCCGCCATGAACGGAAATCCATTCCCCGGGCTTAAGCTCCTGCTGATCTCCGATAAAATATGTCCCAAAGTGGGTACAGCTTCCGGAGGCAATGCGGTCGGGATTCCCTGCAGGCACAAAGCCGCCGGTAGTGATGAAAGCAATGCGCTTGCCCCTTGGATCAAAGGCAGGCAAGGGTTTGACCGCTTCCTCCGATTCCACCTTGTATTCGGACACATAAGGCTTGCCGTACAGCTTGGCCAAAAGCATGTCCACGGCACGGTCGGCGGCGCACTTGCCTCCCTCATAGAAGACCTCCTTGCGGACGTTTCTGGGGAAGTAGCCTTCGGCCTCCGCCCCCAGCAGTTCCTCCCCGTGGAGAAGCTTGTTGGCCAATTTAATGACCTTGGGCAAGTCCTTGCGCATGGCGGCGGCAGAATTTCCGCCCTTGAGCACATAGGTTTCCTTTCTGTACAAGTCCGCACCGGGGTTGGTCTCCGACATACTGGTCAGGGTCAGCGCTCCAAATTCCCGTGCGGCCAGCTTGCATACTTCTCCGCAGCTGAAACCGTACCGTCCGGCGTTGAAAGCCGGTCCCGCAATAAGCATATCAAAGTCCAGCCCCGAGAGGAACCCTTTTATGGTTTCCAAAGCCTCTTGGGTATTGCTGGCCATGAAGTTGTCGCCGCAGATAATGGTGTGGGTGACTTCCGCATCCTTGAGGCCTGCCCCAATGCCCATGGCAGGGCCAACCTTTCCTTCCCGGAGTTCCGGCGCCATGCCCGCCATCTCTTCTCCGCCAACCTGTCCGAAAAACTGGTTGACAAAGACGATTACTTTTTTCATGAACCTTTCCCCTTTCTTAGAAATCTTTTACGGTAAGCTGAGAATGTCCCAGCAAACCGTCATGGCCGAAAATCTCGTGGGCATCGATAATCAAAGAACCGTCTTCCCGCAGGGACGGCCCCCGCTTGGGATCGCTTGTCCATGCCCCCCAATGCAAATCTTCCACCAGAGTGTTGATGTTCCCCAGCACCGTCTCCATAGGCGGCAGTTCATACACCTGACAGGTATTCCCCGTAGAGACCAAAGCATCTGCGGCCGAATCCGTGTACGTTTTTCCGGGGTTGGTGCCGTCACGGCCCACATTTTCGGCAAAGATGCCTACGGTCTTTATCCCTGCCCGTTCTAAGCCGCCCATGGTCATCATAAAGTCTACATCCACGTTGCCGCAGTGAGACTCCATCTCAATCACCGCATCCAATCCCAAGGTCTTAGCAAGGCTCACATACATGGCTGCCACCCGCTGCTTGTCATTGACAGGCTCCACGTGCCCCAGCACGGCCGTAACTGCCAGATTTATGGTCTTTCCGTGCTCCTGCAAGAGACGGCGGATAATGGGTGCATTCAAAAAATCGTAAGTGGTTCTTGCGGCATTCCCCGGCAGAGCGCCTCCCTCGCCTGTAATGGCTCCGTCCAGCCACTCCAAGGGATTCAAAACAACCGTGGGCACGCCGTTGGTCTCATAGCCGTAATAATAGGTGCTGTCCAGCCACTTGGGAATGTTGCACTGCTGCATAAAGAAGCCTACCCGGGGCAGACCGTTGTCCTGCACCGGTGCCCACTCAAAGGTTTCCGTTTCTTCAGGCGCATGATCCTTCAGGGCTTTTCCCACATATTCCGCCAAACGGCAGGATGCTTTTACATAGTGAACGCCGTCCATAAAGGGCACATCCTCCGCAGGATCTGCGTTCTCCGCCACAAACACAAGGTTGATAATTTGCGCATAGGGGGTCAGTTCCGCCGCCGGGCCGGACATGTCCACCAATCCGTTCATGCCCTGACGGCTGTGCAGACCGGCGCCCAGCACGCCTACTCCGTCCAGCGCATAAATCAGGCCCTCCCCTGCCTGAGACACCTCTCCCGTGTACCCCGGAAACAGGCAGCGGCCGTCCGGACGGTACCGCACGGCACACATGGCCTTGGCCGGAATAATGCGGACGCTGTCCCCGGGACGCACAATATGCAATTCCACATTCTTCAGCTTCTTGTCCTTGTTCAATTCAGCGATGGCTTCCTCCCGGTTTACGGTGAGAATTCCGTCCGCTAAGGCCGTTTCCTCCCCAAATCGGACGTCTCTGACGCTGAAATGACCGATTTCCAATTTCATGTCCAGAAAATCCTCCTTTATATATGTCCGTTTGCCCCTTCAGGCACTGCCATTTGCGGCATAAATATCTACTCTCATTATATGGGCTTCTCCGATGCATTGCTATGGCAGGTCTTTACACAATTCGTCAAAAAACTGTGATGCCTTTCACAGTCCCCTGCTTTCCTCCTTGCATATATAAAATGCTATCAACTTTCGGCTTTTTTCGGCAAAATTATCAAAAAGAGCTATATTCCCGGCCGTAAAGCCGCCGTCTATGCCCTTTCAAATATGAAAACTCATATATAAAAAATGTGATTGTCATTTTGTTTCTTTTTTGCTACAATGGAACCCGTAAACTGTAAGGAGATTCCCTCATGACGAACAACAACGTAAACCGACTGGTAAAGCTGGGGGCTCTGGCCGCCATCTCCATTGCCCTGGTCAGCCTCATCCACTTCCCCATTTTCCCCGCCATTCCCTTCATCGAGTATGACATGGGAGACGTGCCCATTCTCATCGGCGCTCTTGCCTACGGCCCCGGCTGGGGGCTGGCTCTCACCGTCATCACCGCCTTGGTGCAGGGACTGACCGTCAGCGCTTCCAGCGGCCCCATCGGCATTCTCATGCATGTATTGTCCACGGGGGCAGGGGTGCTCACCGCTTCCTGCATCTATAAGGCCCACAAAAACAAAAAGGGAGCCGTCCTCTCCCTTGTGGCTTTTGTCCCCGTAGTCACCCTGGTTATGATTCTGTGCAACTACTTTTTGACCCCCCTCTTTCTCATCTCCGACGCCTTGCCGTACGCCGCCGCCCAGCAGGCCGTGGTGGGGCTCATGGGCTGGATTGTGATGATGAACTTTACCAAGTGCCTCATCAACGCCTTGCTTATCTATTTCCTCTATAAGCCCATGTCCCGTTACTTCCTCAAAAAGGAGTTCCACTTCCTGCACCAAGAGGACAAGCGGTAAAAACGCCTTCCCTGCCCGCATAAAAAGCCGATTCCCCACAAGGAATCGGCTTTTTCTTAAAGTTTTTTTACTTTTCTTTCGGAGCGCCGCCTTTGCCCTTTCCCTTCAGCAGCAGTCCTCCGCACACCAGCAGCAAAATGCCCAGCAGTGCCCCCAGCCCCACCAATACCAGCAGCAGGGGATCATGGGGCATGGCCGCCTGTATAGGGGGCGCTTCCGTGGGCGTGGCCGCAGGGGCGGGGGTGTCCGCAGGCACCTCCGTAGGCGCGGGGGTGTCCGTGGGAGCAGGGGTGGGGGTGCTCAAGTCCGCCTCCGTAAAGGCCTCCACGCTTCTGCTTGCAATGAGGGGGCAGGTAAACCACACTCGGTTTTTATAGCTCAATTCCACCGTGCCCAGCTTCTGCCCCGCCGCAATGGGGGCCTCCGCTTCCTCCACAATAAAGTTCGTCTCAAAAACGGCGCCGCCCTGCCGCAAAGCCTCTATTTCGTACAAGGGACGGAAGGCCTTTGCTCCGGAAATGTCCGCCTGCAGGGTCAGCCACCCCTCCTTTTCGTCGGTAATGCGGTAGTTTTCTACCAACACCTCATAGGCAATGGGCTGAGCAATCAGCTCCGATGCCTCCGCATACCCGTACTCATAGTTGAATACGTACTCAAAAATCTCCTTGGCGTTCTCCGCCAGCCGACGAGCCCGATAGGCATCGTCCTCCCCCTTGACGGCGCCCAGCTGGACGCAAATCAGCACCACGTCCTCCTTCTGCGCCGCCGCAATCAAATTGCTTCCCTTCCAAGTGGTACCCGTCTTCACGCCGATGGCATATTCATAATAGGTGGAGGACTTGGGGTTGGAAGAAATCAGCCTGTTCCGATTGGTCAAATCCAGCTTCACCTTTCGCCTGCCGTTGGCGGGAACGGTGTGCTTGGCCGTAGATACAATGGTGCGGAAGGTCTCATTGCCCATGGCAAAGCGGGTGAGCTTGGCCATATCATAGGCCGTGGAGTAATGCCCATCCCGTGCGACCCCCGAAGGATTGGTAAAGGCCGTCTCATACAGCCCCAGTTCCTGTGCCCGCCTGTTCATGAGAACCACGAATTCCTCCACGGAGCCGCCGATGTGGATGGCCAGCGCCAAGGCCGCATCGTTTCCCGAAGGGAGCATGAGCCCGTACAGCAGTTCCTCCACCGTAATCTCTTCCCCGGACACCAGCCCCATAAGGGAGTTGGTGCCCCCAAGGCTGGCCGCCTCCCGATCCACCTTCACGATTTCATCCAGCTCGCAGTGCTCCAGTGCCAGCATGCAGGTCATAATCTTGGTGGTGCTGGCCATGGCCACATCCTCATGGGGCGCCTTTTCCATGTATACATGGGCAAGATCGTTCATGTCGCAGACGTACACGTTCTCCGCAATGGCATGGCGGTAGGCCGAGGCATAGGCCTCCTCCCGGCTGACGGTTTCCTCCTCCGTCTCATTCTCCTCGCCCAGCACCGGCATGGCCGCCAGCAGCAGCACCAACACCAGCAGCACCAGTCTCTTTCCCTTCATCTCGTCCCGTTTCTCCTTTATCCTTTGCAAGCATTAGAGCCGTGAAAAATCACTTACTCCCGTATTTTTGAATCAGTTCCGTCAGCACTTCGTCCGTAATCCCGAAGGTCTTCTGCATCTGCCCCAAGGCCGTCTCCCGCCTAGAAGCAATGATGTCCTTGAGCTTTTGAATCTCCGCTTCCCAGTCCTCTATAGAAGCATGCATGCCCCAGCGAGCAATCTGCCGCTCCATCTCCGGGCGAATCTCCGCCGCCATTTCATCCACCAAAGCCAGCATGCGCTCCGTGTCAAAGGCCCCGTAGGCAAGCTCCACAAACTTCTCCGCAAAGGCCGCCCGCCAGCTTTCATTGGCATAGAGCCCCTTATAAATATCGTTTTGAATGCGCAGGGTGCTGTCTTCTCTGGGCCTGAAGCCGTCGTCCTTAAAGTATTGCCCCATGGTGTTCATGTTGGGATAGGCATAGGCAAAATCCAAATCAAAGAGGATGGGCCGCCAGCTTACCTTTCCGTCAGTAGAGCGGGCATACTTCTGGTTCATGGTGTCGGAGTTCCCCGTCAGCGTCTGGATCACGGCATACTCCGTAAACGCTTCCACATCCACCTGTGCGCAGAAGGCTTCAAAGGCCTCCCCCTGCCCCTTGGCCTTGACGGCTTCCTTCCTCAAGGCCAGAAAGGCTTCCGCCGACCCGCTTTTTTCCGTGTGGCTCTGGCTGATAACCTCCATGGCCTCCTTATTAGCCCCGTAGTGGGTCACGAAGTAGTCGGCATTCATCTCTTCGTTCAAAGAATACAGCCCGTAATACTCTCCGTTTACATACACTGCCACGGGCCTCGACGCCTGTCCGTCCACATGCAGACCCTCCGCCGCCCGGGAAATCAGGCTGTCCCGAATGATGGCCCCGTCAATGTCCTGTCCCCCGCTGCGCAGGCACAAAGAGTAGTAGCTCAGCCCCTCCTCCCCGAAGAAGGGATAGCCGACGGACTTTTGCCCGTACTTCCCCCTGAGCTTTATGGTCAGAGACTTCTGGGGGAAGCTCAAGGAGCCCCGCCCCTTGGCCTTTATGCCGCAGGGAAAGGCGGTGCCCAAGGAGCCGTCCCCTTCATAAAAGCTGAAATAGCCCCCCTTCTCCGTGACCTGCTCCTTCTCCTTTACGTTGTAAAGAGTGGAAAACTCCTTTGGGTCGGCACTAAGGCACACCACCGGCACCGTGTGGGGCTCTTCAAACAGATACTGACCGTACACGGGCCTGCTGGGCAGTTTTCCCGCCTCAAAGGCACGGATGCAAAAGCTCATGGAGCGGTCTATGACTACTGCCCCCGTGTATAGGGCGGATTTCTCCGTGGGCACACTGCCGTCGGTGGTATAGCGAAGCACCGTTTCCGCCCCCGCCGCCCTTGCGGTAAGCAGGAAAGCTTCCTTATGATACAGCCCCGTCTCCGACAGTATGGGCGTAGGCGCATAGCCCGTGTACCAACTTTGGCTGTTGGCTTTTCCCGGAGTGGGCCGGTCATAGAGAACCCGCTCCGTAAAGGGATCCTCCCCCAGCCGCCCGCAGGTGTACCCGGGCTCCAGCGCCGCAAAGGTGAAGCTGTCTATGAGCGTTCCCCCTTCGTCATATAGATACAACGTCTCGCCGGAAGCGGAAAGGGAAAAACTTTCTTCTTTCACCAGCAGATATTCCCCCGCTTGCACCGTTCCCGCCAATGACCAGCGGATAGGCTCCTCCAATTTATCGGATAAGTGCCAGCCCGTCAGGTCGATTTCTTTTTCGCTTCCGTTATACAGCTCCACCCAGTCGCCTCCAAGACCGCTTGGGTCGGCGGCGGCAGATACCTCGCTGATATACAGCCCCGAACTTTCAAACCAGGGCAAGGCCGCCCCAAAGGCATACCCCTGCCCGTTGGCTTTTCCCGGAGTGGGGTGGCGGTAGCGCACCAAAGCGCCCTCCTCGTCCCGTCCCAAAGACGCCCCCTCCTCCAGAGCTTCCGGAATCTCCAGTTCGTCTCTGGTGCCGTTGGCGGCATCCGTCAAATACACCCTGTCCCCTTGGCCAAAGCGTATTCCCGTATCCTCTTCGTATATAAGGGCATAGGCCCCCGCCTCCAGCGTCCCCCTTAGGGCAAAGGCGCACAAATCCTCCCCGTCATCGCTAAGATACAGCCCCTCCAGAGAAACTGCCTCCCGAGTGGGGTTGTAAAGCTCTATCCAGCCTCCTTTGGGGCCAATCTCGCTGATATGCACCCCCGCCATGGACGCTTCTTCCCACTGCCGCTTCTCCCGCAAAGCCGTGGTGTTGGCCTTCCCCGGGGTGGGTTCAATGCAGTATCCCCAGTGCCCCGCATCGTTTACTGCATAGGACTCGTTTTTATTTAGAGCGGGCACCTCAAGGGAAAGGGTGCTCTCACCATTGGTTAAAATCAGCCTTTCGCCTCCCTTGGAGATGCCCAGCTTCAGGCTTTGAGGACTGCCGCAGGTACAGCAGGGCAGTAGGGCATAGCCCTCTGCAGGCACACAAACGCCCTCCAGCGAAGCCCCCGCCTTTTCTGCATCGTCCGTTAAATGCCATCCATCCAGCGGCAAGTCTTCCTTGCTCCCGTTATACAGCTCTACCCAGTCGCAAAAATTCCCGCAGGCGCACTGCATTCCTTTATTGGAGGAAGCGCACACCTCGCTGAAGCGCAGTTCTACAACTTCTCCCCTTTCAACGGCAGGCTTTTGGGGTTCCTCTGCCGCCTTTTCCCCCTCGGAGCAAGCCAAAAGCACCGTCCCCATAAGCAGGCACAGCGCCAAAAGACACCCTTGGTTCAGTTTTCTTAAAACCGCCCTCATTCCTGTCCGGTGAGGAACAGCCGCCGCATGGCAAAGTATCGGTCGTGTTCCCGCCAACCCATGCCTGTATCGTCCCCCTTGCAGTCATATACGCTCTTGCAGTCGGGCAAAGCCGCCGCAATGGGTTTTCTTCCATCCGCACTGCCGGGATTGCGCCAGTACCAAAGCCGCTCCAGCTGAGAAAGCCCGAAGAGCGGGGAAAAATCCTCTATCTGATTGTTGCACAGATTCAAGTCCAACAGTTTCGTCAGCTTTTTTAGCGGCGTCAAGTCGGAAATCTCATTCATGAACAGCTCCACATACATAAGCTCCGGCAGTTCCCCCAGCACGGAGATATCCTTCACATAGTTGTCCGCCAAAATCAGATACCGTAGCTTTTTGCAATGCTTCAGCACGGAAATATCCTCAATGTCATTGTGCCCCAGATCCAGCCCCTCCAGCTCCGTGCAGTACTGCAGTACCTGAATATCCTCCGTGGTCAAGCGGTATGTCCGCCGCTTGGTCTCCGCCACGGCAGGAGAATCCGCAGGGGAAATGTGCTTGGAGCGGTTAAAGGTGGAAAAGGACACCGCATCCGTCCGCAGTTCGTGGGGCCCCATGTTCACCGTCCACACAAACTCTATCTCGGGATACTTTTCCCGCAAGGCGCCCATGTCCTCATTTTCAATGCCGCAGCCGCACAGCACCAGCTTCTTTAAATTGCGCAGATAGAAAAGCCCCTCCTCCACCTGCTCCGCCGTCAAAGCAGCGCCGCTAAAGTCCAGCGACTCCGCCCCGGTGTCTACCTCTGCACCGCAGTACGCCAGCATAAAATGCACCTGCGCCTTAGGGCATGCTTCCGCCAGCTCCCGGCACTGGGCTTCCGTGTATCCGCTTTCCTGCAGATTCAGCACCTTTAACTGCCGCATAAGGGGCAGTATGCCCTTGATTGCCTCAAAGTCCGTCCCTTCGGCCACCGTCACCTCTTCCTCGTTCCCCGTCAGGGTTTCCGTGCCCAAGGTCACCTCATACAAAAACTCTACCTGGGGAAAGGCCTCCCACAAAAGGGGCAGGGTCTCCTGCAATTCGGCACAGCCCCGCAAGTCCGCTGTCTTTAAATTTGGAAACAGCCCCAGCACCGAGACCGCCTCCTCAGGCACCGCTTCAAGCACCAGACTTTCTGCATCCGTGTCCCCCTCCAAGCCTTCCGTCTTCACATGAAACAGCAGACTTTTCTCGGGAAATCCTTCCTTCAGGGCGAGAATCTCCTCCACGGATACATCGCACCCCCGCAAATCTGCCCGCATCAAAGCGGGCAAGCAGCCAAGCCCGCCCCGAAGTTCACCAAAGGCGGCCCCCGCAATGGTGCCCTCCGTGTCCGTATTCTTTATTATGCTCTCCCCCAGCTTCAGGCTGTACGCCAGCGCATACCCCGTCCCCTGCTCCAGCAAAAGGGCAAGGCCGTCATAATCTTTGCAGTCCGTCAAGGTCACTTTCTGCAGATTGGGAAAATACTTCAGCCGCTCCCCTTCCCCTGCATGCAGGGCGCAGAAAAGCTCCGTGCTGCCGCTGTCAAACCGTTCTCCCCCCAAGGGCACGCTCCAGCGCACGGCGCACCCCGTCTCCGCCATAAAGGAAAGCACCTCCTCAGGCTCCAGAGGGCACCCCCGCACATCCAGGGTCTTTAAATTCTTGCAGGCCTTTAAGGGCTCCAGAGAGGTTATGTTCCCGCTCAAGGTACACTCTTCCGCCGACTTATTTACGGGTTGTCCGTCCATCCACACATGGCTGAAAAATACCCAGACCCCTGCGGCCAGCAACAGCCCAATACCCCCGCAGATAAGCAGTCCTTTCTGCCATTTCTTCATGGATGCCTCTCCTTTCCCCCTTTTAGTGCCTGTATCCGTCGTGCTGTGTCCATTCCTTCACCGTGGGCACCTCTTGGCTGTATCCCCACATAAGGGCATCCGTCCACGGCCGCATGACGTCCGAAGTCCCGTGCCCCGCATGAATGTTCAAAATGTCCCCCATGAACACCATGGCCGTGGAGGAACCGCCGTCCAGATTGTACGCCGCCGTGCACCCTCTGTCCGCAAACAACTGCGCAAAGGTGATTAGGTCAATGCTCACCGAGTAGCCCCCCTGCCGTCCGTCCGTGGTAATGGCCACCCAGTGCCCCGGCTCCACCATGCCTACGCCGCATCTGGGGTTGCTGCTGGCCACCCGATGCTTGCCGGCGTTCTCGTTGATGACACCGTCCCGAATCAAAACGGGGCCGAAGCTGTAGCTGTCCCGCACGCCGCTATCCAGCAGAGTCTGACCATCCGCTTCTCCCGCATAGTACACCTGAAGATCCAAATTGTTCCCGATGACCATGGTGTCCGCCTTGCCGTAATCGGCATAAAACTTCCCCTTGCGGATGAGACAGCCCTTAAGCTCCTTCTCCTCCCCCACAAGGTTGTCCCCCGTAATGGCCAGCACCGCCTTCTCCGCACGGGCAAACTTCCACGGCGCCGTGTAGCTGCGCACCCCCGAGCGGTAACTGCTGTAGGAGCGCATGTAGATGTCCGCCGCATAGTATACCAGCGGCCCCTTGCCCTCCAGCTCCGTGTTCACCCGCAGGATGTCGATATATAGATTTTCGCTTCTGTACTGCCAGTGTCCCCCGTCAAAGTCCGAGAAAAATGCCTCGTCCCCTTCCAAAAACAGCTCCGCCCAAGGATCAGGCTCCGCCGTAGGCGCAGGGGTAGGTGCAGAGGTAGGCTCTGGCGTTGGTTCCGCCGTAGGCTCGGCGGTCGGCGCGGGGGTGGGGGTAAAGGTGGGAGCGGCCGTGGCTTCCGCCGTCTCCTGCACCATGGTCCCTCTGCCCATAAATATCAGCACGGCGGCGCAAAGCATGCCCCCGACAAGAGGCAAAACCGCCCATTTCTTCTTGTTTTTTAGCGCAATGACGATGCAGACTGCTCCTACAATAAGGAGCACCATCCCCAACACCGTCCAAATGCTGACAGGTTCATCCGCTTGTTCCTGCACCTCTACTGCCGCTGTGGCCGTGGGCACGGGAGTAGGCGCTTCCGTAGGCGCAGGGGTGTCCGTGGGGGCAGGAGTAAAAGTGGGCACAGGGGTAAAGGTGGGCTCTGCATAGTGAGCGAACCCCGCCGTGTCCATGCCCCCAAGGAGGGACTGCCCCGCCTCTGCTTCCCCGTATATAAGGGTGAACCCCGTCTCCTCGGCCACCTTATGGCCAAAGACCAGCTTTTCCGTATAGTTTTCATAGGCCGCCCGTGCCGCTTCCGCCGCCGTGCGCCCTTCAAACATCACCAAGGGGGTCTGCCAGCTTACCACCGTCTCCCCCGTATCACACAGGCGGTACACACGCTGTACAGCGTGCGCCTCCGTGCCCGGATACTTGGCAGAGTCCGCCGCCGCCGAAACCGCCGCCTCCATAACGTTGGACAGAGCCGCCGCATAGGCACCGTCTGTGTCCCCATCGTTCCCGGGAAGCACCACCACTTTAGGCCGCATTTCCCGCAGGAGCGCCACCAGCTTCTTTTGCAGTACCTTTTCCCCGCCTAAAACCGTCAGTGCCTGCTTGTAGTTCCCCGTGTCAGTGTCCCGCAGTCCCAAAAACACCGGATAGGTCTTTACCCCGCTGTCTGCAAGGGCGGATAAAGCACAAAAGCTGTCGAACCCGTCCGCTTCGGCGGCATAGACCACCCCCACGGTTAGGCCGTTCTCCCCGGCATATTGGGGCAAAAGTCCCCCAAGCCGCCACTCTTCCCCTGCTCGGGGCAAAAGCACCAGCATGTCTACGGTTTCTTCCTTAGAAAGAGGAGCCTCAAAGCCCTCTGCGTATACCTGCAGGGTAGATAAAGAGAAGGACTCCTCAGGCGACCACAGGCGAATGCCCTTGGCCCCCTGCACCTTAACCACTTCCATGTGGGCAGGGTTCTCCAGAGTCACAGTCTCATAGGTCTCCCCCTTTTCGTTTAAAAGGGCGGCCTTCAGCACCTGAGGGCAGTCAAAAATCTCCAGATAGACCAAATCCCCCGAGGAAAACGTAGCTTCCACCTCTTCCCCACGGCGCAGGGTCACCCGAGTGGAAGTGTCTTCATCCTGAAGATAGGCGGCCGTTCTCCCTTCGGGCACAGAAATAGCAACCTCCAAGGGCAGTTCCTCCCCTAGCACTCCCGTGGACAGCAAGAGGGCCAATAGGCACAATATGAATATAAAAACGAGACGGTTTCTGCGCATTTTTTCTCCAACCTATATGGGTATTCGACATTAGTATACCACCTCCCCCAGTCCACTGCAAGCCCCATATCCCCTCGCCCCATGGGGAGGGAGCGGCTCATTTAAAAATGGCCATAAAAAAACCCTCCCCGAAGGGAGGGTGGGAAGCCAGGGTGATTGGAGGCACACCTGCTTCCGAATTTGCGTACCTTGCAGTGAATACGCAA
>CAZPCH010000004.1:0-14615 GCA_964585055.1 uncultured Christensenella sp.
CGACGTTGTTTTGCCCTTTAAGCTGAGCAAGGAGGACGCCGTCAAGGCTCTGAAAAAGCACTACCGGGGCAAGCTCCTGCTGCCCTCCGCCTTTACGGATCAGAACCACATTGAGGAAATCAAGGGCGTGTATGTGCCCTTCTGGATGTTTGACGGAGAAGCAAGGGGCACCGTAAACTACCACGCCACCCGCTCCTTCACCCGCACGGAGGGGGACTTTGAAATCACGGAGACGGATCATTTCAACGTGAAGCGCTCGGGCTCCGTGGCCTTCGAAAAGATTCCCGTGGACGCTTCCGGGAAGATGCCCGACGAGTACATGGACTCTCTGGAGCCCTTCGACTTTGGGGCTTTGAAGCCCTTCTCCACGGCCTACTTGCCCGGCTTTTTGGCCGATAAGTACGATGTGGGGGCAGAGGAGAGCAGCAAGCGGGCGGATGACCGCTGCGCGGGCACCCTGCAGGCCGCTTTACGGGAAACCGTTCAGGGCTACACCTTCTGCGAGCAGACGGGAAAGCGTATTCAATTGAAGCGGGGCAAGGTGCACTACGCCCTGCTCCCCGTGTGGATGCTGTCCACCCGCTGGAACGGAAAGAGCTACCTCTTTGCCATGAACGGGCAGACGGGGAAGATGGTGGGGGATTTGCCCGTGAGCAAAAAGAAGCTGGCGGCCTACTTCGCCGCCGTGGCCGTTCCGCTTATGATTCTTGGCACCGTGCTTGCGTGCCTGATGGTATAAGGAGGGCAGGAAGATGAAAAGACGAATGCTATGCCTTCTGCTGGTGCTCCTTAGCGTGTGCCTGCTTTCCGGGAGCGTGTATGCGGCTTCCGCCGAGCCTGTTTATGTGCAGGATGAAGCGGGACTTTTGAACCAGAACCAAATACAGCGGCTGGAGCAAATGGCCTCCTCCGTATCCAAACAGTACGGCGTAGGGGTGTACATGGTCACCGTAGGGGACTACCGCTCCCTTCACTCCGACGGCGCCTATGAGGCCGCCTTCACCTATTACCGCGGGAGCAATTTAGGCGAGGGTGCGGAGAAAAACGGTCTGCTGCTTCTTCTTAGCATGGAGGAGCGGGACTACGCTTTGTTCTGCTTTGGAGACAAGGCGCAATACGCCTTTACGGACTACGGCATGGAGAAGCTGGAGAAGGTGTTTTTGGACAACTTCGGCACGGACGACTGGAACGGCGGCTTTGAGGACTATATCCGCGAGTGCGCCTCCTACCTTGCCAAGGCCGAGGCAGGGAAGCCTGTAAAGGGAAGCCCCGCAGGGCTCATTGCCCTGTTTATCATACTCTCTCTGGTCATTGCAGCCATTGTCTGCGGTGTGCTGGTGGGGCAGATGAAGTCTGTCCGCAAGCAGACTACGGCTAGCGAGTATACCGTAGGCGGGCTGGTGCTGACGGAGCAGTATGACCGCTTTACCCACCGCACGGAGAGCCGGCGGAAGATTGAGAGGGCGGAGTCCTCCGACAGCAGTCAGGCAAAAACCGGCGGCGGCGGTTCCGGCCGCAGCGGGAAGTTCTAAGAAAAACGGAGCCAATAGGCAATCCAAGGGAGACCTGCAAAAGCGGGTCTCCTTTTTGCGTGGGGCGGGGGTTGGGCTGCCTGCGGCAGCCCTTTGGGCAAAGCCCAAAGAGAACGGCGAAGCCGTTCCAACCCCCGCCCCCTCCTTGCTTTTACCCTTTCTTTGGGGCATGTTGTACTCCCTTTTGCCATAGACTTTCCCATGAAGAAATACGCTTTGAAAAGACTTCTGTGTCTGCTGTTGTGCCTGCTGTTGGCAGGCTGCGGAGGAACCGTCCCCGCCTCCATCCACGGGGAAACGCCCTTTTCTCAAATGAAGCTTTCGGGGGAGTCTGGGGCAGGGCTTTCGGCGCAAATCGGCGCCTTGGAGCAGTATGTCCGTCAGGGCGGAGAGGAGGAGATTGCTTTAAACCGCTACGCCGCCTTAACGGAAAGCTACAACCGCCTGAAGGGGGACGAAGCACTGCTGTATGTGTACCGCTGTAGAAACATGGCGGACGAAAATGCCGCCGAAAGCTACGGACGGCTGTGCAAAGAAACCTCTGAGGCGGAGTACCGCTTGACGGACTTGGAACTGGTGCTCTTGGACGCTTACCCCGAGGCCTTTGAAGAAGCGTACGGGGAGGAGGTGCGGCGGCGGGACGGGCTCAACGGCGTCCACGCCCAGCCCCTTTTTCAGCAGGAGCGGGCATTGTGTCAGGAGTACGAGGCATTGCGCACGGGACTTAAGGTGGAGTACGGCGGGCGGCTGTGGGGCTATAGGGAGCTTGTGGAGGACGATACGCTGTCCTTTCGGGACTTCTTTGCGGCCTTGGAGCTGTATGAAAAAGCCTTCTATGCACAGGCGGGAGAGATCTATCTGAAGCTGCTGCAGGTGCGCAAAAAGCTGGCCTCCGTGCTGGGCTTTGCTTCCTATGAGGCCTATGCCTACGCCCGCTTCGGCCGTGAGTACGGAAAGGAGGAGGTGGAAAGCTGGGAGCAGGAGGTGAAAAGCAGCCTTGCGCCTTTGTATGTAAAGTATCGGAGGGCACTGGACGGGGAACTGGAGTATCTGGCGGACGGAACCTTCTCGGAAGAGGCGGCGCTGGAAAACATCTTTGCCGCCTTAAAAGAAAGCCTGCCTTTGGGAGCGGAGGCTTGGGGGTATATGCACAGGCTGGGGCTCTATGACAGTGAAGTGTCCGCCCAAAAACTGCGGGGCAGCTTTACCACCTACCTCCCCGCCTACCACGCCCCTTACCTGTTCACCCAGTGGGAGGGGAAGGCCGATTCCCTGTTTACGG
Organism: uncultured Christensenella sp.; assembly: GCA_964585055.1. Taxonomy (GTDB): domain Bacteria; phylum Bacillota; class Clostridia; order Christensenellales; family CAG-138; genus RUG472. The sequence goes on from CAZPCH010000004.1 coordinate 2,815, forward strand.
TGCTCCATGAGTTCGGCCACTTTCTGTCCTTTTATATGAACCCGGAGGGGGTCTGTTATGGGGGGAGTCTGGACACGGCGGAGGCGGATTCCCAAGGGCTGGTGCTGTTGTTATTTGACCAATACGGGACGCTGTTCGGGGAGTATGCCGCCGCCGCCCAAATCAGCGCCCTGCTGGATGGGCTCTATGGGGTGCTGGTGGGCTTTATGGAGGATGAATTCCAGCGCAAGGCCTTTGAGATGGATGCGCCTACGGTGGAGAAGCTGAACGGGCTGTATTTGTCCTTAACTAGGGAGTACGGCCTTTTGGAGATTTTTTCCTATACAGGGCGGGAGTGGATGGACATCGGCCACACCTTCAGTTTCCCCTTCTATTATATCAGCTACGGGGTGAGCATGCTGGGGGCTTTGAAGCTGTGGCGCATGGAGCAAGGAAGCAGGGGCAAGGGCTGGGCGGCATACAAAGGGCTCCTTGCCCGGCAGGGGGATTGGGACTTTTTTGAGACCATGCAGCGGTGTCATCTTGGCAACCCTCTGAGTAAAAAAGAGATCGAGCGGACGGCGGCGGCGGTCGACAGGGCGTTACAAAAAGCGGGCGGGCAGGACTAAGACAGCCTAAACCCGAGACACAGGGAAGGAGAGCATGATGGAAACACTTCGATACGGAGCGCAGGGGTACTATGTATCCCTTTTACAGTTGGGACTCAAGCGGGCGGGGCAGGAGCCGGGGACCTTGGACGGGATTTTCGGCCGCAGAACCCTGAAGGCACTGACCGACTTTCAGCGGGGGCAGGGGCTTTCGGCAGACGGCATTGCGGGCATGCGCACATGGACGGCGCTGTACCCCTATCTGGCGGGGTATACCTTTTATCAGGTGCGGCAGGGAGACAGCGTATACGCCGTTGCCCGCCGCTACGGGGTGACGGTCAAGGCGGTGGAGACGGCCAATCCCAACCTTTCCCCTGAGAATCTGCCCGTAGGCACCATGCTCACGGTGCCCCTGCCCTTTGATACGGTGACGGAGGAGATTCCCTACGGCCATACGCTCAACGGCCTTGTGCTCAAGGGGCTTACCCGCCGCTACCCCTTTATCCGTCTGGACAGCATAGGGGAAAGCCTTATGGGGCGGCCTTTGTTTTTAGCCTCCATGGGGCAGGGGGAGCGGCAGGTGTTTATTAACGCCGCCCACCACGCCAACGAGTGGATTACCACCTCCATTCTGCTGAAATTTATGGAGGAGTACGCAAAAGCCTTCGCCCTTGCCCCTGCAGGCACGGCGGAAAGGGAGCGGGCGGAAGCCATGTATACGGCCGCCACGGTGTACTTTGTGCCCTTGGTGAACCCGGACGGGGCGGATCTGGTCACGGGGGCATTGTCCTCAGAGGACAGCTACTATAAGCAGGCCCAGGCGCTCTCCTCCTATTATCCCGCCATTCCCTTCCCTCAGGGGTGGAAGGCCAACATCGCCGGGGTGGATTTAAACCTCCAGTACCCCGCCGGCTGGGAGCGGGCCAAGGAGATTAAGCGGGCTCAGGGCTTTGTGCGCCCGGGGCCCCGGGACTATGTAGGCGCCTATCCTCTCAGCGCCCCGGAAAGCCGGGCGGTGGCGGAGTTTACAAGGGGCAAGTCCTTTGCCCGCACCTTGTCCTACCACACTCAGGGGGAGGTCATTTACTGGGGCTATCAGGACGTGTCCGTTATGGGCATGGAGGCCTTGGGACAAAGGCTTAGCGAGGTCTCCGGCTATGCCTTGGAGGAGGTGCCGGAGGAGAGCAGCTTTGCAGGGTATAAGGACTGGTTCATAGACGCCTACCGCCGCCCCGGGTACACGGTGGAGGCGGGGAAGGGGCAGAACCCCCTGCCCCTTGAGGCGTTTCCTGACATCTATAAAGCCAATGCCCCCTTAATGGAGGAAGCCATTCTCTATCCCTAAGGGCCAGACGGCGGAAATTCTGCCCCCGCCCCTGCATTTCCTTTTGAAAGACTTGCCCCAAGGACGGGGGCGGTGGTATACTAATACTATGAGTCAAAATAAGCGTTCTTCCTTTGTGCTGGGTGCGGCCATTTTGGGAGCGGCGGGAATCCTTTGCAAGATTATCGGCGTGCTCATCCGCATCTGGGCCTATAACATTATCGGCGTGGAGGGCATGGTCTACTATGAGGCCGTGTTCCCCTTCTATTCCTGGCTACTGATTATCTCCTCCTCGGGGATTCCCACGGACATCTCCCGCATGGTCTCCGAGCGCACGGCTCGGGGAGACTATTGGGGGGCACGGGCGGTACTGCGCCGCTCGCTGCTGGTGCTGAGTCTCATCGGCCTTGTGACCACCGGGGTGCTGTTCTTTGGGGCGGAGTGGTTCTCCGTGGCCTTTATCGGCAAGGACAGCAGCTATGTACTGCCCTTCCGCATGCTGGCTCCCGCTCTGTTCTTCGTCTCCGCCATGTGCGCCTACAGAGGGTATCTGCAGGGCATGCAGCATATGAGCGGAACGGGGCTGTCCCAGATTGCGGAGCAGGTGGTCAAGTGCCTCTTCGGTCTGGCTTTGGCCAAGCACTGGATGCCCAAGGGGGCTATGTACGGGGCGGCGGGACTGCTGCTGGGGGTCACAATCTCCGAGGCGGCGGCGCTGCTGGTGGTCATGGCCTTCCGCTTTAAAAACCGCAAGACCTACATGCCCGTGGGGGCGGCTTCTTCTGCAGGGGCCCAAAAGGGCATCGTCTCCACCATGCTACGCATTGCCGTGCCCATTACCTTGGGGGCTTCCATCATCCCCTTGACGGGCATTTTGGACGTGAAGATGATTTTCTCCCTGCTGGGGGAATACATGGACGAAAGCGCCGTCGACGCCGCCTATGTGGCCTTGAGCAGCAACGTGCGGTCTCTGATCAACCTGCCCGCCTCTTTGACTACGGCCTTGGCCATGTCTCTGGTGCCCGCCATCTCCGCCAGCCGCTCCAAGCAGGATGAGGAGGGAGTGCGCCGTGCGGCGGGGCTGGGCTTAAAGCTGTCCATGGTCATCGGCCTTCCCTGCGCCGTTGGACTGTTTGTTATGGGCGGCCCCGTAATCCGTCTGCTCTTCCGCTCCATTACGGAGGAGTCTTTGCAGCAGGCCACCCGTATTATGCAGGTGGCGGCTTGGACGGTGATCTTTATCTCTTTGGTGCAGACCACCACCGGGGCCCTGCAGGGCATCGGAAAACAGCGCTGGCCGGTGCTGTTTCTGCTGGTGGGGGGCGTGCTGAAGGTCATCAGCAATCGGATTCTGCTGTCCATTCCCAGCTTAAATATTCTGGGCGCTTCCTTCTCCAACATCGTCTGCTACGGGGCGGCGGGGATTCTGGACACCATCCTGCTCATTAAATTTACGGGGATGAAGGTAAACTGGAAGGACACCCTGTTTAAGCCCCTGTATGCTTCTGCCCTTATGGGCGGAGCGGTGCATTTGATTTACGGCCTGTTCTGCAAAATCCATGCCGGCTCCCTTGCTACATTGGGAGCGGTGTTCTTTGCCATCATCCTGTATGTAGCTTTGGTGCTCTACACCCGCATGTTCACCAGAGAGGAACTGCGCTATATCCCCGGCGGCGGGCGGCTTATCCGCCTCATGGACAAAATGTCCCGAAAAAAGGCCCCGTCTTCTCAATCCTAAGGGAGGTTTTCCATGCCCACATTGACCATTGCCCCCTTGTCCACCCCTGAGACCATGAGCCGTGCCGTATGGCAGGCCGTGGAGGGGGCGGACAGGCTGTTTCTGCAGACCAAGCTCCACCCCAGCGCCAAGCCCGTGCTGGAGGCGGGGCTTTCCTTCGTTTCCATGGACGATCTGTATGCGTCCGTGGAGGATTACGATGCATTGAACCGTGCCGTCGCCCAAAGGCTTACGGAGGGAGACGGCGGGGTCTACGCCGTTATGGGCGGAGGCTGCGGGGCGCAGCTTCCTTATATTCAGGAGGCTTGCAAGGAGAAGGGCTGGGAGCTGGTGCTTTTGCCCGGGGTCTCCTACGCTCAGGCCGCTTTTCCCCAAGGGGAGGAGGGGGTCTATGTCCACTGCAACGGTCTGCCCGGGCGCCCGGATACCAACCTGCCTTTGTACATCGACGAGGTGGACAACCGCTTGCTGGCGGGGGGACTGAAAAACTATCTCCAGGACTACTATCCCGACGGCCATCCTGTAACCCTGGCCGTCCAGACCCCTCAGGGCGGGTATAAAAAGACCACTCTGCCGTTGTACGCCCTAGATAGGCAGGAGGGGTTCTTCTCCTCCACCGTGGTACTGGTGCCTCCCGTAGCCTTTGAACAAAAGGAGCGCTACGGGTATGAGGATCTTTTGTATGTGCTTCGCCGTCTGCGGGCCCCGGGAGGCTGTCCTTGGGACAGGGAGCAGACCCATGAGAGTTTGAAGCTTTCCATGCGGGAGGAGTGCTATGAGTTCATAGCCGCCGTAGAGGAAGGGGACATAGACCACATGACGGAGGAGCTGGGGGACATTTTGATGCTGGTGCTGTTCCACTGCGTCATGGGGGAGGAGACCGGGGACTTTACGGACATGGACGTAACCGACGGTATCGTCAAAAAGATGGTCTATCGGCACCCCCACGTTTTCGGTCAGGAAAAGGCGGACACGGCGGAGAAGGTACTTGAGAACTGGGACGCTTTAAAGAAGGCGGAGAAGGGACAAGGTACGGTAACGGAGACTTTGACGGATGTGCCCAAGAGCTTCCCTGCTTTGATGCGGGCCCAGAAGGTGCAGGCAAGGGCCAGAAAGGTCGGCTTTGACTATGCAGAAGCAAAGGACGCCTTCTATAAGATTCCCGAGGAGACCCAAGAGCTTTTTGAGGCCGTAAAGACGGGGAAACAGGTGCAGAAGGAAATGGGAGATCTGTTCTTTGCCTGCGTCAACGTGTGCAGACTTTTGGGGCTGGACTGCGAGGAAACGGTGCAGGGGGCAACGGGAAAATTTATCCGCCGCTTCGGGCAAATGGAGACCTTGGCACAGGAAAAAGGACTGAAGCTGGAAGGGCTTTCTCTTGAAGAACAGGATAAATTGTGGGAGAAAGCAAAAGCTTTGGAGAAAATCTGAAAAATAAAGAAAAAAGGCTTGCTTTTACCTTCGGAGACTGGTAAAATAAATTCCGTTCGCAAAACGAAGAAAATATTTTTAATCTGGAGGAAACTCATGAATAAAGCTGAATTGATCGTTGCCGTCGCCGAAAAGACCGCTCTGCCCCGCAAGGACGTAGACAAGGTTGTAAACACCATGCTGGACACCATTATGGAGACCCTGCGTGACAATGATAAGGTATCTCTGGTGGGCTTTGGCTCCTTCGAAGCCAAGGAACGTCCCGCCCGCAAGGGTCACAACCCCATGACCGGCGAAGTCATCGACATCCAGGCTTCCAGAGCCCCCTCTTTCAAGGCCGGCAAGTCCCTGAAGGAGATCCTGAACTAAGGAGCCTACTTTATTCACAAAGCATACATAAAAAGAACCTTCCTGCGGGGAGGTTCTTTTTTATAAAGAAATGGGGAGGCTTTTAAGCCCCTTCCCGGCGCAATGTGAAGGTGACGGTGAGAAAACCGTCCCCCATATCCGCAGAAGAAAAGGAGAAGACCCAGCCCTTGGCGGAGTCGGAATAGGATTTTTCCTTTTCCAAACAGCGGCTCAGCCGCTCCAGTCCCCGGTTCTGCTGGCTCTTGGCCAAAGGGACGGCGGGCACCATGGCCTCTATAAGGGCGCTGTAAAGTCCCTTGACGGCTTCGGCGTCCTCCTCCTTGGCCTTTTGCAGGGAGGCGTAGCCAAGCTGCCCCGCATAGGGGGAGATGTCCCCCAAGGTCTCCGCCGTGCAGGTAAGAAGCACAGGTGTCCCCTCCTCCTCCGTGACGGCGAGGGTGCAGGAAAAGCTTCCTTCTCTTTTGGAAACGGTTTCTCCGTCCCAAATAAAGCCTCTGATTTCCAGATAATTTTCTATGGCCTGCATGGTAAAAGGCACTTCAATGGGAGAGGTATCAGAGGAGGAAGGGGAAATTTGCTCCGAGGAACCCTCCAAAAGCGCCAGCACCACAAACAGCAGGCATAACAAAAGAGGAACCAGGTATTTGAGCCCCTTGCGGAGGACATTCCCGATTCCCGTATGCATATCAGTCAATATCCGGCACGACGGTTTCCACCGGCTCGTCCAGAATATAGGGGTTTTTGAAGTAACTGCGCATGAGCTTAAAGGCGGAGGCATAGTAAAATCCGTCGCAGATGCGCTCGTCGGTGACCACGGTGTAATCCACATACTTCCGCTCGGCTACGGTGCCGTCCTTGCGCAGTTCATACTGCTTGCGCTTGGCGCCGAAGGCCACAAAGATGGGGATGTTGCCGAAGTCGTAGAGATGGTGGTAAATGGGCGGAATGCCCAAGGACCCCATGGAGGTAATGAAGAAGGAGGCGTGGAAGGGGCTCAGCTTGGTGAGTTTTCTGGGCAGAAGGCCGAAGTAGTCCAAGAACTTCAAAAACCACACCACGAACTTCAAAAACACTCCGGGGATGGCGCTGATGAACTTAGCCAGGGTGTCAAAGCCGCTGTCCAGATCCTCGGACTCCTTGTTGGCCATGACCACCTCGTTCATCTTTCTGTACACCTCATCGGCGGTGTCTCTGGCGGTTAAATACGCCTTGACGCAGGTGTCTGGGGCATCGCTGGTCATTTGCTTTTTGACGGTGAGGGATACCTCAATGTGCTCGTCCCGGGCGTATACATGCTGTCCGGATAAAAAGCGGTTGATGGCGGGGCGCTGGGAAACGGCACGGACGTAGGCGGCAATGATGACGTGCATGATGCCGAAGCCCGTCAGTCCTTCCTTACGCTTTTTGCGGATGTACTTTTCGATCTCCGTGATCTCAATGGCATCCTTGAAGTAGTTGCTGGCGGCGGCCCGGTTGGGCATGATGTAGGGAGATACCTGGGCCATAGGCGGCAGGGTGCGTACAAGACGCCCGTCATTGCGGTCTCCCAGACGGCGTTTTCTCTTTGTTTCTTCCATTAGATTCCTCAATTGGTTGGTATTTATTTAGTATACCAGAAAAATGGGGAAATGCAATGAAAAATACGCTAAGATGTGGTATACTGACAAAAAAGATGAAACTGACAGCAGCATTTTGTGCGGAAATGAGGAAATATATGATGCAGATACTGGCTCCGGCAGGCAATCGGGACTCTCTGGAGGCCGCCGTCAGAAGCGGCGCTGACGCCGTCTATCTGGGGGTGGGCGCTTTCAACGCCCGCCGCAACGCCCAGAACTTCGGCGACGGAGGGCTGAAGGAGGCCGTGGCCTATTGCCACGGGCGGGGGGTGCAGGTGCACGTCACCCTGAACACCCTCATTCGGGATGAGGAGCGGGAGGACTTTATTCGTGCGGCAGAGGAGGTAGCCCAAGCGGGGGCCGACGCCGTCATCGTTCAGGACATGGGGGCGGCTTTGTATCTAAAGGCCGTCTGCCCTCAGCTTCCCCTGTCCGCCTCCACCCAAATGGCCATTCACAACGCCGCCGGGGCAAAGCGCATGGAGGAGCTGGGCTTTTTTCAGGCGGTGCTGGCCAGAGAACTGTCCCTCAAAGAGATTGCCTATATCCGCTCCCAGACAAAGATTCATTTGGAAACTTTCGTCCACGGCGCCCACTGCATGAGCGTGTCGGGCATGTGTTATATGAGCGCCGCTTTGGGGGAGCGCAGCGGCAATCGGGGCCTGTGCGCCCAGCCCTGCAGGCTGAACTTTGTGTGCAGGGGGCGGGAGTATGCCCTGTCTTTGAAAGATTTGTCCTTTGTGGAGCATATTCAGGATTTGGAGAAGGCGGGGGTCACCACGCTGAAGATTGAGGGGCGCATGAAGCGTCCTGAGTACGTGGCCGCCGCCGTCACCGCCGTGCGGGCCGCCCGGGCAGGGGAGAAGCCGGATTTGGAGGGGCTGAAGAAGGTCTTTTCCCGCAGCGGCTTTACGGACGGGTATCTGATGGGAAAAAGGAATCTGTCCATGTTCGGCGTGCGCACGGTGGAGGATGCCCAAAAGAGCAAGGATGTGCTGGGGCAGATGGCGGGGCTATATAGAAGGGAGTTCCCCAAGGTGCCCGTGAACATGACTCTGGTGCAGAAGGACGGGATGCTGACCTTAACGGCGGAGGACGGGACCTGCAGGGCGGAAGCTTCTGCCTCCATAGATGAACAGGATTGCGGGGTGCTGTCGGAGGAGACCGTCCTTCGGAATATGAGCAAGACGGGGGGCACCCCCTTTTATGCAAACAAAAGCAAGGCGGTGCTTAAAGAAGGACTGCGCTTCCCGGGAAGCGGCGTCAGCGCCCTTCGGCGGGAGGCTCTGGAGACGCTGCTCAAACAGCGGAGCCAAGGCGTCCCCTACACCCTGTATCCCTGCAAGGCGGAGGCGGCAGTGCCTCATAGGGCGGAGAAGACCCGTCTGCGCCTGCGCTTTGAGGAGGAAAAACAGGTGTTTTTCCCCGAGGGCTGTCAGGTGCAGGTGCCAATAGAACTGCTGGAAAAGCATCCGGAATGGCTGGAAAAGGACGGGGTGCTGGGAGAACTTCCCGCCTTGGTTTGGCCTTTGGAGGAGGAAAAGCTGAAGGAACGCCTCCTTGCCCTGAAGCAGAAGGGGCTTAGCGCCGTATCGGCGGGGAATATGGGCACGGCGGCTTTAGGGCTTACGCTGGGCTTTGCCGTGGAAGGTGAGGGCACCCTCAACATTACCAACAGCCACGCCCTTGGCTATTACGAGGCTATGGGCTTAAGGGGCGTGACCGTGTCCATGGAACTGCCCTTAAAGCAGGGAGAAAAGCTGGGAGGCTCCGTGCCTCGGGGGATTTACGGCTACGGACGGCTGCCTCTTATGTATTTTCGGTGCTGTCCCGCTCAGGGAGAAAAGGGCTGCGGCAACTGCACGGGGCGTCCCGTGATTACGGACAGAATGCAAAAGACCTTCCCCTTAGTCTGTCACGGCCGCAGGTTTACCACCCTGCACAACAGCGTGCCTCTGTACCTTGGGCACAAAGCCCGCCCGAATTTTGACTTTGAGACCCTGTACTTCACGGTGGAAAGCCCTCAGGAGTGCAAAGAGATTCTGGAAGCCTACAAACAGGGACAGCCTCCGGCCTTTGCCCACACCACGGGGCTTGCCTTTAGAGTATTAAAATAAACCCTTTTTTTCGGCTCCTCCTGCCCTTAGGCGTAGGGGGAGTTTTTCTATGCCCTTTCGCTGTTTTTTGACGGCATGGACAAAGGCGGGGGGACATACAGTAGAGCAGAAAGACCAAGGGAAAGGAGGCGGGAACGTGGAGGAACCCTCTTGGACAAGGGTGCTTTTGCCCCTGCTTCCTCAGCAGGCGGCGGAGGCCTTAAAAAAGTGCCCCTTAGAGCAGGTGCAGGAGGTGCGCTTGCGTCTTCGTCAGCCCATGGAGGTGGTAATGGGGGGAGAAAGCCGCCTGTTCTACGCCCCCAACGGCCGGGGCATGCTCCTTGAAAAGGAGGTGCAGTCCCTGCTGTCCGCCTTTTGCGGCAAGGCAGTGTATGCATGGGAGAAGGAACTGAAGGAGGGCTTTGTGACCTTGCCCCAAGGATGCAGGGTGGGGGTTTCCGGGCGCATAGGAGGCAGGGACGGTCTGCTGTCTCCCATAACGGGCTTTTGCATACGCATAGGCCGCAGTGTAAAGGGGTGCGCTTTGCCCATCCTACCTAAGCTCTTAAAGGACGGACAGCTATTGTCCACCCTGCTGTTTTCGCCTCCGGGGGGAGGAAAGACCACCCTGCTTCGGGACATCATCCGCCTCATCTCTCAAGGGGAAGGGGGTGCAGTGGGACAGCGGGTGTCTTTGGTGGACGAGCGGTATGAAATCAGCGGCGCTCCTGTGGGGGAGGAAGGATATGATCTGGGCCCCAGAACGGACGTGCTGGGCGGGGCGCCGAAGGGAGAGGGACTGCTGCGCATGCTCAGCACCATGGGGCCTCAGGTGCTGGCGGCGGACGAGCTGAACTTTTTGGAGGATACGGAGGGGGTGCTGGAGGCACGCAGGCGGGGAGTGCGGGTGCTGTGCAGTGCCCACGGGGAGAGTCTGCAGGGGCTGACAAAGCGCAGGGGCATGGAAACTTTGTGGACGGAGCGGGTCTTTGCACGCTTTGTGCTGGTGGAAAAGGCGGGGCAAAGCCTGCGTATTTTTGACGGAACGGGAAAGGAGATGGGCGGATGAAAGGGATACTGCTGGCGGGAATATTTTTACTGCCCGTGCTGGGAGGGGTGCATATGGAAGGGGAACTGCGGCAGCGGTGGAATCTGCTGGAGAGCCTGCGGCGGCAGACGGCGGGGACAATATTGCGCTTGGAGAACAGCCGCAAACCCTTACAGCGGGAGACGGAGGCCCTTAGGCAGGGGGCACTGAATCAGCGGCTGAAGGAGCGGGAGCGGGCGGTGCTGGGAAACTTTGCCGAGAGGATGGAAACGGCCTCCCGAGGGGAACTGCTTCTTTTGGGGCGGGAAGCAAAGGGGGTGCTGGAGGAAGCGGCCTTGGAAGCGGAGCGGATTTTTAAAAGCCGAGGGCGGCTGTGGAAGGTTTTGGGGCTGGTGTGGGGCAGCGGGGCGGTACTGCTGCTGTTGTAAAGGATGAAAAAAGATGCAGATTGAGATGCTTTTTAAAATTGCAGGGCTGGGCTTGCTGGTGGCGGTGGTGTGCGGCGTTTTGAAGCAGTGCGGCCGGGAGGACTTGGGAACATTGGCGGCCGTGGTGGGGTTGGTGCTGGGCATGCTGTGGGTGCTGTCCCTGTTCAGCGACTTCATGCGGCAGGTACAGCAGGTGTTTTCCCTGTATTGAAAGGAGGAGACCGTGAAGATTTGGCCCTATATGTGCGTATCGCTGCTGGGAGCGGCCCTGTCCGCCGCCTTTCCCAAGGAAAAACAGCTCTTTGGGTGGCTGACCGCAGGGGCGGCGGGGGTGCTTTTACTGCTGGGATTGCTGGGGGAAGGGGGTGCCTTGGGCAAAGGGCTGGAGGACTTTTTCAGCCAATGGGGCATTCCCGCCGACTTTGGAAAAGCGGTTCTGCGCATGGGGGTTACGGCGCTGGGAGCGGATTTGGGGGCGCAGGCCTGTCGGGACGCAGGCAGCGGGGGACTGGCCATGAAGCTGGAGCTGTGCGGGAAGATTTTCATTGTGCTGGAGGCACTGCCTTGGGGGACGGTACTCCTGGAAGCGGGGAAGACCCTGCTGGAGGCGGGGGCATGAGGCCGTGGCTTTTGGGGGAAGGGGAGGAGATTAAGGAATTGTGGGGGCTATTGGACCTGTCCGCATGGGACGCCTTCTTTTTACAGCACCCCTCCCTGCTGCCTGAGGGGGCGGCACTGCCTTCCCAACTGGTGCTGTCCTTGGCGGAGGGAGAGGGGACGGGCTTTGGCTGGGAAAAGCTGACCCTGTCCGCTTTAAAACAGGGGGCGTGGGGGAGTTTAAAGCTGTTTGCGCTGGTGCTTTTTGGGGGCTTTATGCTGGGATGGATGCAGAGCAAGGAGGGGAAGGTGTCCAAAACAGCGGCGGGGGCGGTGCGGCTGAGTCTGTGCGCGCTGGTGCTCTTGGGGGTGCTGGGCAGTGTGCAGGCGGGTATAGAGAGCTTGGAACTGCTGGCGTCCTTGTACCAGGTGACTCTGGGGGTGTCCCTGCCCGCCCTGCTTTTGCTGGGAAGCCCAAGCACGGCGTCGGCCCTTGGCGGCGCAGGGGAGGTGCTGTTGGGGAGCATCTTTCGGATTATGCAGGGGGTCATGGTGCCCTTGTCGCTG
>CAZPCH010000005.1:0-10378 GCA_964585055.1 uncultured Christensenella sp.
GTGTAGACGGCGTTAGAAAGCACCTCCCGCCCGTTTTTCACCACGGCGGCGGCAGTTTCATCGCAGGAGGACTCAATGGCCAAAATGACGGCCTCTCCCCTGCCTATCAGTTTTCTGCTTTTTTCTGCCCGTACGGCTTTATACTCCATGACTGTCTGCCTCCTCATTTTCTTTTGCATCGGGTGCCGTTTCTTCCTTGGGGGTCTCCTCCGTCCAAGTCTCTTCGGGCAAAAAAGGCTCCTCTGCCTCCAGCAGATGCTCCACAGGAGGCTTGTCCGCCTTGGAAGGCTGATTCTCTTCCGCCCCTTCCTCTATGCTCTCTGCAGGCATATTCTCCGCCTGCGTCCCCTCAAAGAGGGCTTCTACGGAAATATCCGCTTCCTCTGCTTGGGCTTCCGCCTCAGCTTCGGCCGCCTCCGCCTGAGCCTGTGTTTCCTCCAAAAGGGGAGCTTTTTCCTGCTTTTCGGGAGCTTTCTTTTTCTTCTTTTTCTTGTTTGCGGAGGATTTTTTGGAGCCGGACTTTTTCTTCTTTTTGGCATTTTCCGCCAGAGAGCGGAGCCATTCCGCTTCCTCCTGCTCCTCTTCGTCTACTTCGGGAGCAGGTTCCTCCCCCTCATAGGCGGCAAAGGCAATCTTCACCCTTGCATCCTCTTCCCGAATGGGCTCTTCCCCCCTTTGTTCCGCCTGTTTCTTTGCCTCCGCTTCCGCCTGCAGTTTCTGAAGAGCCAATTCCTCCTCTGCCTTCCGCCTGCGGGTAACGGACATATTCAGCAGTTTGTGCATAAGCACCAAGTCGGGCCCTTCCTGCACAAGAGCCGGCGTCTCCGCCCTTTTCTCTTCGGGCACCGCCTTGTCCTGGGCTTGGGCCTCCATCTTTTTCTTGGGAATCACCAAGGCCGCTACAGCGCCCGCCCCCAGAATGACCAAGATCAAGATGACGACGAGGCCGCAGCGAATGACCAGATCCTGGAACAAATCTCCCGGAAGCATCTGAATCATGCGGGAGGAGGCAGGCAGCAGCCAGTTTTCGCTGTTGGGGAAAATCAGCCTGTGGAACTGGGTCCAGAAGCTGTTGAAGCTGGTGGCCACCCACACGCCGGCAAACAGGCACAGCACCATGGCCGCCCCCAAGGCCCAAAGATAGCCTACGGCAGCATTGCGCAGGGTGTTCTTATTGTCCGTCATCACCGCCAGCAAGGCCAGCAGCGCCGCCGCCAAAAAGCCCAGATTCCGTGCGGTGTCGAAGCCTTGCCAGACCTCCCGCACCTCTTCCATGTGGATATGCTCAATGTCCAGGGCATACATGGGGGTCAAGACTCCGTTGATCATGACGTTGACATCGATGGAGTCCACCTTGCCGTTCATATAGTCCACCAAGGCCTGCAGACCTTTGGAGATGTCGCCTACGGTCATGTTCATGGAGCTGTCCAGCCCCAGCTTGATAAACTCCCGCTCAAAGAAGCCGAAGTCGCTGCAGGTAATCTGTATGACCGTAAAAGCAATGCAGAAAATCAGCACAAAGGCGGCTACAGACAATATGGTGGTGGAGATGGTTCTGTTCATTCTGCCCTCCTCAAAGGGATATTATCTTCTGTAAAAGGTATTGCCGCCGATGAACTCCCGCAAAATGCTGGTAGGCGGTATTTCGTCCTCAATGGACGCATCCTGCACATAGTTCAAAAACTTCACGATGGTGCGCACCTGATCGTAGCAGGGATTCCCCGGCGCCACGGTCTGCAGCAGGGGGAAGATATGCTTTTTCAGCACGGCCAGTTCATACACCAAGGCGGTGTTGAAGATATCGTCCGCTTCCTCCTGATAGGGGAAAATCCACCGCCGCTCTCCCCGCTGGACGCTGTTCCACATGCCCAAGGTGCGCTCCACGGAAGCGCCGCGGGTCAAATAGTCCCGCACCAAGCGGCGCAAAAGCCGCACATCCGAGGTAGCAATGCGGTTGTGGTTGTCCAGATTCAAGGTAGTCAGGGCGGAGACAAAGAGCTTAAAGACACGGCTTCTATCCACGTTGTCGGGAAGGAGCTCCGGGTTCAGCCCATGAATGCCCTCGATGACCACGGGGGTATTTTCATCCAGCTTTAATACCCGCCCGCTGTTCAAACTCCGCCCGGAGGCAAAGTTGAAGCAGGGAACTTCCACGGCTCTGCCCTTGAGCAAATTTCCTAAATCCTCTTTGAACCGATCCACATCAATCATCTTGATGTGCTCATAGTCAAAGGTACCGTCGGGCTCCGGGGCAATAAGGCTTCTGTCCTTATAGTAATCGTCCAGAGACAGAAGGATGGGGGTCTTTCCCAGCACCCGAAGCTGGGTGCAAAGGCGGTTGGCGGAGGTGGTCTTGCCCGAGCTGGAGGGCCCTGCCATAAGCACGGCCATGGCCTCCCGGTCGGCAATGTGCTGGGCAATCTCCGCAAAACGCTTTTCGTGAAGGGCTTCGTTGACCCGCACCAGCTCCCGCACGGAATGATCCGCCACCATGGAGTTTAAATCCGCCACCGTATCACAGTGCATAAGGGCGCCCCAGCGGTCGCTAAGGGCAAAGGTCTCCTTCAGCTTGGGGGAATCTTTATAGTGGGCAGGCACGTCCCAGTTGTCCCCCGAGGGGCGCAGAAGCATAATGCCCTGATCCGCAAAGGCCAAATCCATGACCTTGGCATAGCCCGTGGAAGGCGCCATTTCCCCGTAGAAATAATCTACATAGTCTTCATGGCGGTACACGTCAAAGAAGGTAAACCGCCGCCATTTCAGCAGCCGCACCTTGTCCTGCTGGCCGTCCCGCTCAAAGAAGCGGATGGCTTCGTCAATGTCCATGCGCTGGCGCACAAGGGGGTAGTCGGCTTCCACAATTTCGGCGCACTTTTTTCTCAGCGCCTCCACGTCCTCTTCCGTCAGGGGCTCCTCCTTGTGAACTTCAATATACAGTCCGCCGCCGATGGCATAGTCCACCTGCAGGCGGGCTTTGGGGAACAGCTCCCGCACCGCCATAAAGAATACAAACAGCAGTGTTCTCTCATAGACCTTGACGCCCCGCTCCTCGTTGTAGCGGATGAGCTTAATCTGGCCGCTGCTCTCCCGAATGGCCCGCCGCTCCCGATAGCCGACGGCTTGGGGCAATGCGTCCTTTTCCCGCACGGGCTCGTAGTTCAAGGTGAAAACCTCTCCCCCCATATCCGCCGCCAATGGGCGGGTATACAGGCTTTCCGTGTCCAGCCCCAGCCTTTGAATCAGGGTCAGCAGACTTTCCCCGGGCTGGGCATCCACAGGATGTCCCTCTATGGTAATATACATCTTTGCATTCCTCCTTGCGCTTGCGCCCTTGTATTAGCCCCACATAATGCTCAGAGCAGGGATAATCTGCTTCTTGCGGGACATGACCCCGGGCAAAAATGCCTGATTGTCCACGAAGCGGGCGTTGAGGGCCTGCCCAATCTCCTCGTTATCCCCCACGGCCAGAAGCTCGGAGCCCCGCCGCAGCACATCCGTCAGCATGAGCATGACCAAATCCATGTTCTTGGCCTTGCGCTCCTGTTCCATAAGCTCCAGCAGCTCTGCCTTTCTTGCAAGCAGAGAGCCGCTGTTGATGCCCGTAATCTGCGCCACCGCAAGAGAATGGCCCGCAATCTCGTAGATCTTGTAATCGTGGTGCAGAACCTCCTTGCCGGAAAGGTCGGGAGACATGGCCACGGAGAAGATGTCCTTGCCCAATTCATCCAAAGAGATGCCTGCAATCCTTGCCATGCGCTCGGCCATAATCTTATCCCGCTCCGTACAGGTGGGGGACTGGAACACAACGGTATCCGAAAGAATGGCCGCCGCCATAAGCCCTGCCAGCTTCCGCCCGGGCATAATGCCCCGCTCCTGATACATGCTGGCGATGATGGTGGTGGTGGCGCCTACGGGCTCGTTGCGCACATAGATGGGGTTGGGGGTCTCCACGTCCGCCAAACGGTGGTGGTCGATGATCTCCAGAATCTCCGCTTCCTCCAGTCCCTCTACGGACTGAGATACCTCGCTGTGATCCACCAGCACCACCTTCTTGCGCTTGGGCCGGAGCAGATGGTAGCGGCTCAGAGTGCCGATAACCTTGCCGTCCTTATCCAGCACGGGATAACTGCGGTACCGGCTCTTTAAGGTGGCGTCCCGAACGGTTTCCACGTGATCGTCCTCCCTAAAGAAGACCAGATCCTTGGTTCTGGCAATGCGGGCTACGGGCACGGACTGGATGGCCAAACGAGCCGCCCGATAGGGATCGTAGGGGGTGGAAATAACCACGGTATCCCCCTTGTTCTCCCAGCTTTCCGGCTCCAGCTGGCTGTTGCAGATGATGACCGCCGCCGCCTTGGCCTCATAGGCACGCTCCAGAATCTCCCGATCGTTTCCCGTGAGCAAAATCACGCCCTCAGGCAGGGGAGTAAGGCTCTGCTTCTGCTGGGGGACGGCAATGACCAGTTCCCCCGTCAGGCTGTTTACATCCCCCGTGTCTCCCCAAATCTGCCCGTCCAAACAGGAGATCAGGTTGAACAGAGGCACATCCTGCAAAAGGGTCTCCTCCACAAACTGCATATCGTACTGGGCAATGTCCCCAATGGTCAGCATGCCAAACAGGCCGCCCTCCTCATCGGTAATGGGCAAAGCGGAGGAATGGGTCTCTTCAGACAAAATATCCCAGGCACGGTGGACGGTAGCGGCGTTGCTCAAAATGGGCGGCCGGTCATAGTCCATGTCCTTGACCTGGGTGCGCAAATCATGAATGAGAATCGGGGCTTCAAAGCCGAAGCGATCCAGAATGTGGGCGGTCTCATCGGAGAGCACCCCCAGTCTCGCAGCTTGAACCCCCCGCTCACCCAGAGCGTTCCGAAGGGCTGCATAGGCAATGGCAGAGACGATAGAGTCCGTGTCCGGGTTCTTGTGTCCGATGATATAAATAGGGTCCATGGCTGCTTCCTTTCCAAGTATTGTCTTTCTATACATGTTCTTATTATAGCAGACCCAAGGCCTATATGCAAACGGCAGACGGGATTTGACGAAAAACTCCGCTGTTTTTTTCATTTTTCTCAAAAAAACGAAAAACCAACAGAGTTTCCGAAGAAACTCTGCAGGTTTTTTGGAGGTTGTCTTTTTTGTTTTTGAACGGAAATGCTTTTTTGAGACTGCTGCAAAATCCCAAAGAAGCGCTATGATTTAGCTTGCATATTCCCTTCCCTTTCGTATTCCATGGGAAGGGGGACGCTGCACCCGCTTTGGCAAAGCATGAGCGCAGCGCCCATGAGGAGTAGAAGAAAGAGGCTCAAAGTACCGTAATGTTGTTCTGGGTCTCCCCGTCAAAAACGTTCATAACGTCCATGTTGGGGCGCACGTACAGGGGCTGATCCAAGCGGTACACCTCGGACACGGGGGTGATGACCCGGATGTTGGTCTTCTCGCAGTAGCAGCGGTACATGTTTTCCTTGCCCAGATGCTCCACGTAGTCGATGCCCAGCTTCAGAGCGTTCTCTTCCCCGTCCACCACTTTAAAGTTATGGGGGCGGATGCCCAGAGTCACCTTGTCGGAGGTCAGGCCTTCCTGGTTGATATGGGCGGCGGGAATGGACAGAGTGCCGGCCACGGTATGGCACAGGAAGCTGTCGCCCCGCTTTTCCACGGTGCCGTTGATAAAGTTCATGGGCGGGTTGCCGATGAAGGAAGCCACGAAGAGGTTCTTGGGATGGCCGTACAGCTCATCGGGTACGGCATACTGCTGCAGGGCACCCTGATCGATGACCGCAATGTGGGAGGAGATGGCCATGGCTTCCTCCTGATCGTGGGTAACGATGATGGCGGTAACGCCCAAACGCTCCTGAATCTTCTTGATTTCATCCCGAATCTCCAGCTTAAGCCTGGCGTCCAGGTTGCTCATGGGCTCGTCCAGAAGCAGAATGTCAGGGTTCTTCACCAGCGCACGGCACATGGCCACACGCTGCTGCTGGCCGCCGGACAGCTCCGCAGGCATGCGCTTGAGCAGTTCGGGGATGCGGACGACCTCGGCCACCTCCTGTACACGGGCGGCAATCTCGTCCTTCTTCAGGGTGTGAAGCTGGCGCAGGGGGAAGGCGATGTTCTCAAACACGCTCATGTTGGGATACAGGGCGTAGCTCTGGAAAACCATGCCGATGTTTCTGTCCTTGGGCATTACGTTGTTGACGTAGCGCCCATTGAAGTAAATATTGCCTTCCGTGGGTCTGTACAGACCGCACAGCATCATGAGCGTCGTACTCTTGCCGCAGCCGGAAGGTCCCAGCAAGGCCACGAAGTCGCCCTTCTCAATAGTCATGTTGATGTTGCGAACGGCATAGGTCTTGCCGCCGTCATAGGACTTGCCTACATTTTCCAAACGAATCATGGGCTCGCTCATTGTTTAGATCCTCCTTGTTTCACTGACAGAAGCGTTTTCTGAGAGAAAGCGAAAACGATAATGACCGGAATAATATAACAGATACAGGCCGCCGCCATAATCCCCGAAGAGACCAGATACTTTCCGTCCTCCATATCGATCATGGAGCCGATATAGCCGGACATGGTGGTGGAGTTGCTCTGGACGAACAGGTTGATGAGAATGTACTCGCCCCAACCGCTGAGGAAGGAGTTCACCAGAATAACGGCGATGCCGGGCTTGGCCGCAGGCACGATGATGCGCAGGAAGGTCTTAAACCTGGAAGCGCCGTCCACAATGGCCGCCCACTCAATGTCCCAGGAGATGTGGTCGAAGAAGCCCTTCATAAGCCAAATGGCGCCAGGCAGGTACATGGCCACCTTCAGCAGAATTACACCGCTGAGCTTATTTACCAGATTCATTCGGCTCAAAAGCAGAATGAAGCTCATAAGCAGGGCTACCGTGGGGAAGGCATCCAGCACGATGAGGAGTCTGGCCATAAGCTTTCTTCCCGGGAATCGGGTGCGGGAGAGAACGTAAGCGGCGGGCACCGTAATGAGCACCACGCTGACGGCCATAATCAACGCAAACTCAAGGCTCCTGAGCATGGGCTCCACGGCCGCAGGCAGCACTACACCTCGGTTGAGGAGGGTCTCATTGGTTAAAAAGCTCCAGTTGCTCAATGTCCAAGCCCCGGTTTCATCCTGAAAAGCGGAGCTGAAGAGCCAGCCGTAGGGAATCAGTATGATGCTGGAAAAGAGCAGCATCACCAGTACGTATTTCCATACCCCCTTGGGACGGTCGTCCAAACGAAGGGTTTCTCTGTATTTGTTCTTGCTCATTGTCATGCCTCCTTATATATCCATACGGGGGGCCCGCATCTGCTTGTCGATGTTGAATACACGCAGCATAATCAAGCCGAAGCACACGGACAAGGCCACCATAAACACACTCAGCGCCGCACCGTAGCCATAGGTCTGGAACGAATAAGCGTTTTGATAGATATAATAGGCGTAGGTGGTGGTGGAGCCCATGGGGCCGCCGGAGGTCAAAAGACGGATGGACTCATAGGCGGTAAAGTTGCCCAAAATGGTCCACAGGGTCTTCTGCATAATGGGCCAGCGCAGATAGGGCAGCACAATGCGGCGGCAGATATACAAATTGCTGGCGCCGTCCACCTTAGCGGACTGAAGAATGTGGTTGGGAATCTGCATGATGGCAGAGCTGAAGAGAATGATGGAGCCGGAAGCGGAGCCCAGGCAGGCTGCAAACATGAGAAGCTGCATGGAGTAATCCGAGAACCAGTTCACGGCGGGCAGGTTCAGGGCAAGAAGAATCTTGTTAATCAGGCCGAAGCTCTGCGGGCCAAACACAAACCGCCAGATGGACATCATGACGATGGAAGGGGTCAGGCTGGGCAGCAGCCAGATAATGCGGAAGAACAAGCCCAGATTCTTTCTCTTGTACACCAGATCCAGATAATAGGTGGTGATGACCACCACGAAGATGGAGCCCAAAAGGGAGAAGCATACGTTTACGGCCACAAAGAGAAGGGTTCTGAGAATAATCTTCCCCATCTCGGGGTTGGTGAAAATTTTCTTGTAGTTGGTTAAGCCGATAAAGTTCCACTCCAGAGTGATGCCCATGTCGGTAAAGGACATGAGAATCATCAGCACAATGGGAATGCAGACAAAAATCAGCGTCAGTATGATAAACGGAGACATCATCAGGAAGGGGAAGCGCAGTCTGCGCCGTTCCTGCCGCATGTCCTCCCGCATTTTTCGAGTTTCAAAGTCCAGTTTGTTTTTTTCCATTTCCAGCTCCTTTTCACTTGTTTCGCTGAAAGGATAGACTTCGTGCCCGCGGCGTTCTACCCCGCGGGCACGAACTTATCAAAAATCAGTTGGGAAAAAATGGGTCTCAGTCAACGAGAACGTAGTTGCCTTCGCCCATGTTGAAGGTCATCTTGGCAATCAGGCTGTCCACGATTTCATCGATGGAGGCGCCGCCTTCCTTGGTGGCTTCCATCTCGGCCTGCTGAATGGCATCATACATTTCCTGGCTGTTGCCGTACATGCTCAGGTATTCGCTTCTGGGCAGAGCAAACATGTACTCAGTGAGGTAGGTAAGATCGCTCATCCAACCGTCGGCCAGATACTCTTCAGACTCGGCGCACTCGGTGGTAACGGCAATGTGGGTGGTGTTCAGGGAAACCTGAAGCTGGATGTCCAGATCCAGAACCAGATCCATGAGGCGGCGGCAGTACTCGCTCATCTTCTCGTTTACCTGAGAGGAGGTGGTCAGGCCGTAGCTCTGGGGGTTGGTGCCGGAAACGGGGGTGTCTCCCTCACGGCTTACAGGGTTAGGAATGGAGAAGTAGTTCTCGTCAACGTACTCGCTGGTGATGTTGCTCTTGCTCATCATGTCGCCCTTGGCAGCAACCTGGCCGTACCAGCAGAAGGCTTTTCCGTTGGGCCAGATGTCGCCTTCCAGCATATCCCAGTTGAAGTCAGCCAGATGGTTGTAGGGGGTGATGCCAAGCTGTACGTTCTCACGCCAGTAGGTCAGGTAGTCCACGATGTTCTGACGGCTGATGACAATCTGTCCCTGCTCGTTTACAGGAATCTCGCCGTGGTTCCAGGTGATGAAGGTATAGCGCCAGTCGGAACCCTTGTTGGGACGGTGGGTGATGCCGTACTCGCAGATGCCTGCATCCACAACCTGCTTGGCAACATCCTGCAGATCCTTCGTGGTAATCTTGCCCGCACGGGCGTCGTTCTTCCACTGCTCAATCTGCTCCTCGCTCCAGCCAAGCTGAACCAGAGCGGGCTTGTACACGATGACGAAACGGGCATCCAAGTCCTGCACAACGGCGTAGTGTGCGCCATCGGCTTTCTTGGTCATGTCGCGGATGTTCTCAGGCATCTTGGCGGTGAAAACCTCATCGTTTACGATGTAGGATACATCTACGAAAGCACCGGCATCATAATACTTCTCGATGGAGTCGGTGGAGTTGACCACGATCTCGGGGAGGGTGTTCTCCTTCATCCACAGGGTCATGGAGTTGTTATAGTCATCCATCTGGATGTACTCCACGGTGACGGTGTCGGCGCTGCCTTCCGCTTTGAGCTGCTCGTTGAGCTTCTCGGCGGCCTTTTCCACAGCCTCAAAACGGTACTTTTCCTTGTTGCAGGCAATGCGGATTACGTAGTTGTTGTTGTCGCTGCTGACAGCATCGCCGGCAGACTGGTCTTTGTTGGCGTCTGCGTTCTGGCAGGCGGCAGCAAACAGCATGACTGCGCACAGCATAAGGCACACAATGGTTTTCCGAAGGGTGAGTTTCATCATCGTTCCTCCTAAATATTTATGCAGGGGTGTTGGGTATGCAGTTCCCGACCCTGCAACTCCATTTTATTTTTCAAAGGGCGCTGTTTCCATGGAGTTTTTTGCGCTCAATTTGTTTTTCTTTGTCGGTGTTCTCTTTTTTAGAAACATTGCGGTTTTTTTAGCCAAAATCACTCCCAGCCCAGCTCCCAGCGCACCTTGCGGGTGAACTGTTCTTCCAGAGTGTCCAGCCTTCTTTCTCCTGCTACCACCGTACGGCGGCGGGACAAAAGCCCCATAAGGGAGCTGTCCGCCATATCGTCAAAGGCATCCAGAGCCAAGTCCCCAACCGCCATGCGGCAGTAGTATTCCCGCACCACATATTTGTCGATGAGCAATTTCTCGTACTGCATGTTGGTATCGTAGGTGCACCGCTCCACGGGGTCCTCCCGCAGGGTTCTGACGCTCTTTTTAGAAAAGAGAGGATAGCGTTTTAAAGCATCCGCCGCAGAAGGAGACTCCGTTTTTTCAAGATACTCCGTCCTTTCGTGGAGAAGCCGCAGGAAGGAGACCCCTGCATCAAAGGTTGGGCAATCGCTCATAACCCCTCCCAGCAAACGGCGGTAGATG
>CAZPCH010000005.1:10388-14344 GCA_964585055.1 uncultured Christensenella sp.
CTGCTGAGACTCCGCCGAAACGGGCAGTTCCGCTACAGCAATCTCCCTTCCCTGTTCTTCACAGCGCCTAATGGTTTCGGCAATGCACGCTTCCTCAGTCATCACCGCCATGGCATACCGTCCCTCCGCCAGCATGTCAATCATGCTGTACTCGGATAGCTGGAGAAAGTCCTTGGGCAGCAGCTCCCGGGTATACAGCTCCTTCAGCCAGCCAAGGTAGGCTTTGCCGCTATCGCTGAACTTATCGTAGCGCACCTGTACGCCTTCCCTGAAAAACTCCCGTCCGCCCATGGGGGACAAGTCATAAAGTCCCATAAAGGGAGCGAAAGAGCCCTCGTTGGGAGCGCCGTAAATGGCCAGAGGACGGACGTACTGGTACACATCCTCCAGCATCTTTTCTACGCCCTCGGGGGTGTAGGGAACCTCCTTTACCCCTGCCTTTTCCAGCAGTTCCGGCAGTACCAGCAGTACGGCCTGAGAAACGTTTTCCGCCTCGGTAGTGTATACATAGGCATACTGCCAGCCTCCGATGCGGCCGAAGAGGCTGTCCCTCTCCTGCGTCCACAGGGTCTGCATGTTCAGCTTTTTTAAGTCGCTTTCATTGGCCAGAATGGTGATTTCCATGGGGTCATCCGTCAGAATCACCCCGTCCGTAGGCAGGTTTCGAATGTCCTCGCTGTTGCCGTCCGTGGTATAGAGAATCAGCTCGATTTCACAGTCCAATTCCGTCTCCAATTCCTGCCTGTGTTCCTCCTCCAGCAGGTAACGGACGGCGCTGTAGCCATAGGCGGTTTCGGACAGGTACACCTTGAGGACGGCAGGGGCTTGTGTGTCGGTCTCCTCCTCCTCAGGAACGGTGCAGGCGGAAAAAAGCAAGGCGCAAAGCAGTACCCAGCCTATGCAGGAAATGACGATGCTTCTTTTATGCTTCATGGGTCTTTTCCTCCCTGTCTGCCCGGACTTCCTCGGGGATTTTAAAGGTGACCTCCGTGTATTCTCCCTCCGTGCTTTGAATCTTCAGACCGCAGTCGTCCCCGTAGATGTTCTTTAGGCGCAAATGGATGTTCCTGAGTCCGATGCCGTGCCCCCACAAATTGGAGTCGCCGCTCCCCTCGGACAGGGTTCTCTCCAGCTCCTTCAGTTTCTTTGGGGAGATGCCGATGCCGTTATCCCAAACACGGATGCAGATGCTCGTATCCTCCCTGCAGCAGCGCAGAACAATCTCCTTGTCCTCCTTTTCCGAGGAGAGGATGCCGTGGGTAAAGGCGTTTTCCACAATGGGCTGAAGCACCATGCGGGGAATGGGCAAAAGGGCGCAGGACTCCTCCCCCTCTATGGAGAAGCGGAAGCAGTTTCCAAAGCGAATCTGCATTATCTTTTCGTACTGTCGGACGCACTGCAGTTCCTCCTCCACCGTGCCAAGCTGGAGCCCCGCCACGCTGTAGCGGTAGATATAGGACATGGCGTTGACGATGGTGGAGATTTCCGTAATGCCGCTGCACAGGGAGATGCTCTGAATGCACTCCAGGGTGTTATAGAGAAAATGGGGATTGATCTGGGCCTGCAGAGCCAGATTCTGCCGCTCCTTCAGCAAAAGCTGCTTTTGGAACAGTTCCTCCCGGATGACCAGATTTCTGTCGTTGCTCCGCCGCAGTTCGTCCAAAAGGTGGTTGACGGCCTGAGCGATGCGGCTGAATTCCGACAGGGGGTTCTCCTCCAGCCGATAGTCCTGATCCCCTGCGGAAATGCGGTCGATATCCCCGATGATCTTGCGAGAAGAGGTATGCACCTGCCTTAGGATGTAGACAATGCACAGAGCCGTCAGCACCACAATGGCCAGAATCCAGGCAAAGGTTCGGTAGGAAAGCATGTCCCCCCAATGCAAAGCCGTGTTCTGGGGGCACAAAAATACGATATAAAAATTGCCGTATTCCAAGGCAGACACCGCCATCCTGTAGGTAACGCCGTCCTTCTGGAGGGTGTCCTTTTTGGCAATGTCCCCAAGGGCCATGGTCTCCTTCCAGCTTTCCATGCCCTCCCCTGCGCTGTAAAAGGGGATGAGCTGTTCCCCGTACTCACGGCAGAGAATCACCGTATTCCCCGCCTCCAAATCCTTTTTCAGCAGGGAATCTAAATCTAACGCCATGGTCACCAGCGCCACATTCTGCTCGATGCCCGCCGTGCTGTACACAATGGCTTCCGCCTGCATCAAAAAGTGGGTGAAGCGGCCGTCTTCCGTTTGAAAGAGGGAGGCGGAGCTGAGACGGTGGGCGTTTTTCCCGCCGTACACATGGAGAAACTGCAGGAAATCCCTTTCCTCCATGGAGTGAATCTCCAGCAGAACATCGCTGTCATGAAAGGCAATAAGGACTGCGTCTATCTGCTCCCACAGGGCGGCAGTTTTATCCAGCAGTCCTTCCGTATACCGTGTGACCAGCATGCGCTGGTAGTAGTTTTCGTTAAAAACCTCCTCGTTTTCCATGCTCCCCGCCACCCAGAGGAGGGTTTGGGTAGCGTTGTCTATGTCCCCTTTCACCTGCTGGACATAGCTGTCCCACTGCTTTTCAAACCAAGCCCGCTCCGTCTCCTCCGCATTGTGGAGATAGGAAACAAAGGACACAATGAGCAGTGCCACCAGCATAAACAGCAGGAAGCAGAACACCATCCAAATCAGCCTGCTTATGGAGGTTCGTCCCTTATTCACGCTGCTTCTCCTTTCTGTAGCCCATGGGGGAGATGCCGCAGCTCTTTTTGAAGACCTTGCTGAAGTAGAACACGTCCTGCCAGCCGGTCATCTCGCTGATCTCCGTCATGGAAAGCTGGGTATACTCCAGCAAATAGGCCGCATAGGCAATACGCTTGGCCGTCAGGTACTTAGAGAAGCTGGTGCCGGTCTCCGTTTTAAACTGGCGGCTCAAGTGGGACAAACTGAGATTGAAGCGGCTGGCCAGCAGTTCCAGGGACAGATGCTCCTTGTAATGGCCGTCCACATACTGGACGATGCGCCCGATGAGGCTGCCGCTGTCCTCCGTCTTTCCGTGGAAGTCCAGAAGATGCTCGGGAAGCACCCGAATGTTCTCAAAGAAGAAGTCAACGGAATAGAAGAGGTTGCACATCTGGAAGCAGTTGGTGAACCCGTGCAGATCCTGCGGCAGTGCCTGGCGGGGGAGATTCTCCTGCAAAATTTCCAAAAGGCGGTTATAAAACACGGTGATGCTGTCCACCATGGGCTTTCTGTCCCGCACGCAGGCCTCGTACAGGTCGATGCACCCCCGCATGGCGGCGGCGTCTCCCTTCTTTACGGCGGTGCACATGTTCTCCAGAATCTGCTGTTCCGGCAGACCGGACTCCTTGTAGGGGCAGGGGCGGCTGTCCCCGTAAAAGCGCAGGGAATACAGGGCCGTCAGAGCCTGAGAGATTTTCTCCGGCTCCAAAACGCCTTCCTTTGCTTCCCTGCTTAGGCCGCAGGCCTCCGTCATCCTCTGCGCCTCCTGCTCGGAAAGTACAGCGAGATGCAAATCGTCGTATACGGAGAACCAGACATGCTCCGTTTCATGGGGCACCGCCGTGACGGCGCAAAGGCGGTAGGGGCCTTCAAACCATGGGTTGAAGGTGCGGGCTTCCGCCGCCTTTTTTCCCGTATCGCCCGAGAGAATGTGCATGGTCTCCCGCAGCATAAGGGGGTTCAGGGCCTGACAGTATTTCTGAGTCACTTCCCTGCGGAGCCTCTGCGCCAGCTCCTCCAGCTTCTCCTTATCGAAGGGCTTGAGCACATAGGCAAAGGCCTGTCCTTCCAGCGCCCGCTGGGCATACTCAAACTCCGCATAGGCGGACACAATCACAAACAGGCACTCCAGCTTGTAGGTCTTCGCCTTTTCCAAAAGCTCCAGCCCCGACATGCCCGGCATACGGATATCGGTAACCACAACGTCCGGGGCGCCTGTCAGAATCTCCTG
>CAZPCH010000006.1:0-14058 GCA_964585055.1 uncultured Christensenella sp.
GCTCTGGATATAGCGGAAGTTCACCTTGGAGAGGATGAGCATCATGGGATAGGCCAGCGCCATGTAGATCAGCTGCCTCTTTAAATAGAAGTAGCCGTCATAGTTGCAGCCTCTGGTGTGCAGGGCGTAATAGTAGCTGGAGGAATACACCATGACCAGCCCGAAGGCGCACAGCACCGTCACCACCAGCAGAATGGAAAAGTCCAAGGACCCCGTCTGCTTGGGGAATATGGCTCTGTTTTTCTTTTTCCTTTTGTTCTCCATGACGCCTGTCTTTACTCGTACCGGCTGACGATGTCCTTAAAGACCCGTCCCCGCTGTTCGTAGTTGTCAAACATATCCCAGCTTGCGCAGGCAGGGGACAGCAGCACGGCGTCGCCCTCCTCGGCTAAGTCTCTGGCCATGTCCACCGCCTGCCGGAAGGTATCGGCGCAGTGGCACAGTTCCTTCATGCCCGCCTTCTCTGCGGCCTTTAAAATCTTTTCCCCGGTGGCGCCCAGCACCACAAAGGCCTTCACCTTCCCCGGGCACACGGCAAAGACGCCGTCAAACTCGTTGTGCTTGTCAAAGCCCCCCAGCAGCAGCACCGTGGGGCGGGTCATAGCCTCCACGGCCTTGATGGTGGAGTCGGGGTTGGTGCCCTTGCTGTCGTTGATATACACTACGCCCTTGCGCTCGCAGACGTACTCAATGCGGTGCTCCACTCCACGGAAGGTGCGAAGAGTCTCTGCGATGACTTCAAAGGGAATCCCCTGAGAGATGGCCAGCAGGGCGCAGAGCATGGCGTTCTCCAGATTGTGGTTGCCGGGAATGAAGATTTCACTTCTGTCCATGAGCTCCTTCTCCTGCCCGTCCTCACGGAAGATGAGCTTGCTGCCCCGCAGGAACATGCCCCGCTCCACCTCGCTCTTTCTGGAGAAGTAGTATACCCGGGCGGGAGTCAGCTTGGCAAAATCCCGCACGATAGGATCGTCATAGTTGAGCACGGCGGCGTCCTCGGCGGTCTGGTTGTCCAGCACCTTGGCCTTGGCGGCGATGTAGTTTTCCATGGTGCCGAAGTGATCCAGATGGTCGGGGGTAATGTTGCACACGCCGGCGGCCTTGGCGTGGAAGGTTACGTTCCCCTCCAACTGCAAAGCGGCGGTCTCCGCCACCACCACGTCCCCGGGCTTGGTGTCCAGAGCGTGGGCGGAAATGGCCACGCCGATGTTCCCCAGCACAAAGGTGTGCTTCCCGGCGGCCTTGAAGATTTCTCCCGTCAAGGAGGTGCAGGTGGTCTTGCCGTTGGTGCCGGTGATGCACACAAACTCCGCCTGAGAGTAGCGGTAGCCCAGCTCAATCTCGGAGATGACCTCAATGCCCCGTCTGCGGGCCTCCACCACAAAGGGCTTGGTCATGGGGATAATGGGGCTGATGACCACCAGCTCCACCCCGTCCAGCAAGTCCATGGGGTCGTCTCCCAGCCGCACCTCGTAGGCCATGCCGGAGAGGGCATCAAAGAGCCCCTTGATTTCGGGCTTCATATCGTTGATGATGACCCTGTACCCTTCCTCATACAACAGCCGTGCGGCGGCGATGCCGCTCTTGGCCATGCCCACAATCAGGGCGGTTTTCTGTGTGTTCATAGTCTATTGCCTTCTTCCTTACTATCTTGTAATGTTTTTATGCTCTGCCTTACAGCAGGTACGTCAGCAGCGAGAAGATGCAGGCCGCCGCCGTGAGTATCCCGTATAGAGAAATCAGCCGTCCCTCCGGCACCCCGCAGGCAAGGAGGTGGCGGTGGAAGGGCATGGCCTTAAAGAAGGCCTTTCCCTTCTGTCTTTTCCCGTAAATCCATTGCACCAGCATGGACAAAAGGGAGAGTCCGTAGCCTATGCCCATGAGAAGAAGCAGCAGCCCCTGCCCCGAGACCAGAGCGCCCATAGCCAAGGCGCTTCCCAGGACCAGTGCCCCCGCTTCCCCCATGCGCCCCTTGGCAGGGGGGCAGTTGAAGAGCTGAAAGCCCAGACACCCTCCTGCCGCCGCCCCGCAAAAGGCGGCCATGCCGTTGAGGTTGGCCGTGTCCGGCCCCCATTTTGTAAGCTCCGTTCCCGCCGTCATAAGCCCAAAGAGCAGACCGCAGGTCAAAAACTGCATGCACCCCATGGGGCATAATAGTCCCTGAGGCGCTTCTATGGAGCAGGCCCCCTTCAGTGTCCCCAGCAGAATCAATACCGCAAAGGGCAGGAAGAAAAAGCCCATGTCCCAAGCTTTTCCCGAGAAGGGCAGGCAGATGACGCTGCCCTTGTTGAAATACAGCCAAAGGGCGGCGCCTATGCTTAATGCCAGCTCCAGCATGCCCTTTTGCCAGGGAAGCAGTCCCTGTCCCTTCTTTTTATAAATCCGCAGTCCCGCATCCAAAAAGCCTACGGAACCGAAGGCCAAGGCAAAGAGCAGGCAGGGCAGAGAAGCGCCCATGCCCTCGCCTCCGCACAGAAGCACTCCCGCCACCATGGCGCACAGCAGCAGAATCCCTCCCGCCGCCGGGGGCGCTTCCTCCGGCCCCTTGGGCTTTCCTTGGGAAAGAACCTCCTCCCCCTGCCCAAAGCGAAGGCTCCTCAATAGAGGCAGAAGAAACAGCCCCGTCAGAGCCGCTCCCAGAAAGCCCACAGCAGCGGCCAGCACCATGTCCCGAATGCCGCCCACGGCCTATGCCTCCTTTAAAAGGGAGAGCACGGTCTCCTTGTCGTCAAAATGATGGCGGACGCCCTGAATCTCCTGATAGTTTTCGTGTCCCTTGCCGGCAATGACCACCACGTCCCCCTGACGGGCTTCCTTCAATGCCGCTTGAATGGCCGTCCGCCGGTTTTCCACCACGGTATAGGAAGCGGCGGTGCGCTTGACCCCCTCTTCCACGGCCTTCAAAATGTCCATGGGGTCCTCGGAGCGGGGGTTGTCGCTGGTGAGAATCACCCGATCGCTATACCGTCCCCCAATCTCCCCCATAATGGGGCGCTTGCCGTGATCCCGATCTCCGCCGCAGCCGAAGACGCAGATCAGCTTCCCCTTGGTAAAGCCCCGTGCGGTCTCCAGCACGTTCTGCAAAGCGTCGGGGGTGTGGGCATAGTCCACATACACGCTGAAGGGCTTATCCCCCGTGTCCACGCTCTCCAATCTGCCGGCCACCCCCCGCAGTTTCTCCAAGCCTTTGATGATGTGCCCCAGACTCAAGCCTGCGGCCATGCACAAAGCGGCGGTGCCCATGGCGTTGTATACGGAGAAAAGTCCCGAAATATGCAGGGAAATCCGCCCGTTCCCCTGAGGGGTAAACAGGTGGAAGGAGGCTCCCTGAGGGGTAATCTCAATGCCCCGTGCATAAAACTCTCCGGGATGGTGAATGCCCATGCTCCAAAGGGGAACGGACAGTCCCTCACCCATGTAGGGGGCGGCTTCGTCGTCTCCGTTGACAATGGCCAAAGCGCACTGGTCAAAGAGCATTTTCTTGGCCGCCCGATAGTTTTCAAAGGTCTTGTGATAGTCCAGATGATCCTGAGTCAGGTTGGTAAACAGCCCCGCCTGAAAGGGAATCCCCGCCACCCGCTTTTGCACCAAAGCGTGGGAGGATACCTCCATGACCACCAGCTCAACGCCCCTGTCGGCCATGCGCCGCAAAAGGGCGAACAGATCCACGGACTCCGGGGTGGTGCGCTCGGTGTACACCGCTTC
This sequence comes from uncultured Christensenella sp., assembly GCA_964585055.1. Lineage (GTDB taxonomy): Bacteria > Bacillota > Clostridia > Christensenellales > CAG-138 > RUG472. Next base: position 3,706 of record CAZPCH010000006.1, read on the forward strand.
CTCCCCGATTAAATTCTGGATGGTGCCGATAAGCCCCACCTTCTTCCCCGCCTCCATGGCCACGGCTCTGACCATGTAGGTGGTGGAGGTCTTGCCGTTGGTGCCGGTGACGGCCAGCATGGTCATCTCCTTCTCCGGGTGCCCGTAGAAGCAGGCGGCGGCTTGGGCCATGGCCAGTCTCCCGTCGGGGACGATGAGCTGGGGCACCTCCAGGGGCAAAGGCCGCTGGCAAATGAGGGCGGCCGCCCCCTTCTCCACGGCCATGGGGGCAAACCTGTGCCCGTCGGTCTTCTCCCCCGCCAGACAGCAGAATAAGCTCCCTGGCCCCGCCTTGCGGGAATCATAGTCCACTGAGGTAATCTCTCTATCCTCGCCTTCAACCCGTACGCCCAGCTCTTGGGCGATTTGGGATAATTTCATATGGGTTCCCTTCTCCGTGCCGTCACACGGTACTATTCATCCGGTTCTAAGTAAAACTCCACCCGCACGCTGGTGCCCTTAGGAAGCTGGGTACCTTCCTCATACTGGACGGAAATCACCGTGCCGGCGCTGTTGGCCCGATCATAGTCCATAACCAGCCCGGCCTTAATCAAAGCGTCCATGGCGTCCAGACGGTTTTTGCCTAAAATATCGGGCATTTTCACCATCTCCACCTCCACGTCCTCTGCTTTGTAGGTGGTCCAGGCGGTGTAGAGAATCACGTTGCTCCCCTTGACCACCACGTTCCCCGCCTTGGGGGACTGGCGCTGGACGGCGGCGGCGGCTTCCTCTTCCATGTAGGTAGCCGTCAGACCCGCTTCCTTCAAAGCGGCCACGGCCTGCTCCACGGTCATCCCCGTCAAATCGGGAACGGACACGGCCTGATCTCCCGTTTTGTCCGGCTCGATGCCGTAGTAATTCAGCACCTTGCTGAGCACCTGCTGGACATAGGGAGCGGCCACGGTACTGCCGTATACCACGGGCACCTGCGGCTCATCCACAATGATTAAGCACATATACCGGGGATTATCCGCAGGGGCAAAGCCCAAAAAGGAGGCTACCAGCAGGGTGCTTGACACGTTTCCCTTATCGTCATACTTCTGGGAGGTGCCCGTCTTGCCGCCTACGCTGTAGCCGGGAATGGCGGCGTTCTTTCCGCTGCCCGTTTCCACTACTCCCTGCAAAAGGGTGCGGAGGGTTTTGGAGGAGGACTCGCTGATAACCCGGCGGACCACCGTCCTCTCGTGGGTCTCCTGCACCGTGCCGTCGGCGGCGGTAATGGAGGAGATGTAGTAGGGCTGAAGGAGCTCACCGCCGTTGATGCAGGCGGCGGCCGCGGCGGCCATCTGCAAGCCCGTGCAGGAGATACTCTGGCCGAAGCCGATGCGGGCCAGGTCCGGCTCCCGAATGTACTTCTTATGGGTTACGGTGCCCTTGGTCTCTCCCGTCAGTCCGGAGCCGGTGGAATCGTTGAACCCGAAGGCATAAATATAATCGTAGAAAGTGTTGGTGCCCATCTTCAAAGCCATGGACATAAAGGCCGGGTTGCAGGAACCTGCTACGGCCTCCTGCAAAGACTCCGTCCCGTGGCCGCCGCTCTTCCAGCACTTAATCTTCTCCCCCGCTACCGTGAGGGAGCCCTTGCACTCAAAGCCCGTGGCGGTGTTCACCGTGCCCGTGTCAATGGCCGCCGCCAGGGTAATCATCTTAAATACGGAGCCCGGTTCATAGGTATCCGTGACCATCCTCTGGCGGGACAGCTCCAGCAGGGTGTCCATGTCGCTTCTGGGCGGGGTGTTGGGATTAAAGGTGGGATAGGTGCCGATGGCGATAATCTCCGCAGTATTGGGATCCATCAGCACTCCGTAAGCGGACTTGGCCAGATTCACCGTGCAGGCTTCCTCCAGAGCCGCCTCCAAAAAGTTCTGGGCGGCGGTGTCCAATGTGGTCACAATCTCACTGCCGTGGACGGGCTCAATGTACTCCTCTTCCCCGCCTACGATGGCGTTGTTGTCCCGGTCGGTTTCCACAATCTGCTTGCCGTTCTGGCCTGCCAGATAGCTGTTGTAGGTAAGCTCCACACCGGTCTGTCCGTTGCCGTCAATGTCCGTATACCCCAGAAGCTGGGCAAAAAGCTGCCCCTCGGGGTAGTTCCGCTTGACGTCCGCATAGTAGCTTACGCCGCTTCCCAACTGGTAGGAGGAAAGCTGGGTGACCACGTCCGCCTCCACCTGATCCTTGATCTTGACCTGCTGGTAGAGAGCCCCCGTGGTGGGACTGCGCTTGATGAGCTTAGAGTAGACCGTGTCGTAATCCAGATTCAAAAGGGTAGCCAAAATGTTGGCCACACGCTCCCTGTCCTCCTCCTCAATGGAGGCGGGGTTGGCGCAGACCTGATAGGTGGTGTAGCTTTCCGCCAGCACGTTGCCGTTGCGGTCCACAATGTCCCCTCGATCCGCCTGCAGGCTTACGGTGCTCTGCCACTGGCGCTGGGCCTTGGCGGAGTACTCCGGCCCCATGACAATGCCTACATATATAAGGTTGCCGATGAGCACCAGTATAAGCAGGGCGGCGCAGGCGCAGGCAAAGAGCAGCTTTCGCTTGGCACGGGGCACACGCTGTTTGCGCTTCTTATTGTTTTGTGTCGGTTCTTGTTTAGGCAATTCAGTCTCCCAGCTCCCAGTTCATGGTGCGTCCCGCTTCCTGATTGGCCTGATTGATGGTGGCGTAATCGTTCAGCGAGCTCTGCTGTTTCTGCAAAAGCGAAATCTGGTTCTCATAGGAAGCAATCTCGTCCTGCAGTTCGTAAATCTCCGTGTAAATCTTGGCTACCTTGGCGTTGCCGTCAATGGCCAAAATGGCGGTGGCCGCAATGACGAACACCGTCAGCAATATAAGAAGTCTGGACAAAAGCACGGCTCTGTCCACCTTGGGGGCGGCGGCCTGAGCACGGGCCTTTTCCGCCGCTTCCGCCTTGGGCTGGGGACGCACGGCCGTCCCCTCCTCGCTCATAACCTTCAGCTCCACCTCGCTTTTGTGGGTAGGCGCATAGATGCGGGTAGAGGGGGCATGGTTCCCCCGCTTCTCCGTATCGAAGGATACTTCCATTCTATGTCTCTCCTTTCTCTGATAAGCGCAGGTTTTGTGTTACAGTTTTTCTTCCGCTCTGAGCTTGCAGCACTGGGAGCGGGTGTTCTCTTTCTGCTCCTGTTGAGAAGCAGTCAATGGCTTTTTCGTTAAAATTCTCCCCGTAGGTACCCGTCCGCAGGTGCAGATGGGCGCCTTAGGCGAACAGATGCAGGGCTTTTCAAAGGAGCGGAACAGGTTCTTAACGATTCTGTCCTCCAAAGAGTGGAAGGTCAGCACCACCAGCCGTCCCCCGGGGGCAAGCAAATCGTGGGCGTCCTGCAGGGCCTTCTCCAGCCCCCGCAGCTCCCCGTTGACCTCTATGCGGATGGCCTGAAAGCACCGTCTTGCCGGGTGCTGGCTCTCCTTGTTGCGCACCTTGGCGGGGATGGCGTACTTGATGATTTCCGCCAGCTCCGTGGTGGTTTCAATGGGCTTTGTTTCCCGCTCCCGCAGAATGCGTCCTGCAATGGGCCCCGAAAACTTTTCCTCCCCGTACTCCCAGAAAATCCTGCGCAGATCCTCATAGGAGTAGGTGTTCACCACCTCATAGGCCGATAAGGGGGCGGTTCTGTCCATGCGCATGTCCAAGGGTGCTTCCAGCTTGTAGGAAAAGCCTCTGGCCGGGTTGTCCAGCTGATAGGAGCTGACCCCCAGATCCAGCAGAATCCCGTCCGCCTGCACCACACCTTGGGACAAAAGCAGGCTCTTCATATGAAAGAAGTTCCCGTGCACCGCCGTAAATTTCTCTTTGAAAGGGGCAAGACGGCAGGAAGCGGCGGCAATGGCCTCCTCGTCCCGATCGATGCCGTACAGATGCCCGTTCTTTGGCAACAGGGACAAAACCCGCTGGGCGTGCCCGCCGCCCCCCAAGGTGCCGTCCACAAAAACGCCCCCTCGGGAAGGCTCCAGCAGGGAGAGCACTTCCTCTACCATAATGGGGGCATGATAAAAAGGTACCGCCTGTTCCATGGCAAAAGCCTCCTCTCCCTCTTAACGTACATGGATAGATACTGTATTATACCTCAAACGGTTCCGCTTGTCACCCCGATAAATGTGTACAAATAACAACTTTTTCGCCAATTCCATAAAAACACCCCCCTTTCTACGGGGTGCAAGGGAGATTTTTTCCAAAGAACGGCCGCCTTTAAAACCAAAGGAGCAAACAAAACGGCAGCAAAATAAAAAAGAAGCCCTGAAAGAGCTCTTGAAAACGGCAGCTGAGAATGTCGAGTCCGTCGAAAAGATAACGATAGTTCTCACACCAAGAAAAACTCTCCAGGGCACCGGCACTGAGTAAGCCGGTAAGGCGGGGCGAAACCGCCCCCTTCCTAAAAAAGAATAGCAGATTTTGAGAAAAAAAGCAAGGATCATGTGCCGGACAGCCTGCAAAGGTGAATAGAAAATTGCCGTGGGGTTCGTTCTTTTGTTCCGCAGGCAAAGCGTCCCGCCCCTTCCCTGCTTTCTCCAAAATTTTACAAAAACCTTGTTAACAATTTGTTTAAAAATGCTTGTGCTTTTTCCGTTGACATGGTACAATAACCATTGTCTAACTGCGCTTTGTGGTCTGTTTACCGACCCCGCAGGAAAGGGAGGCTAATTTTGCGGATTATTGCAGGCACCTGCCGGGGCAGGAGCTTTGAAGCGCCGGAGGGGCTTACCACCCGTCCCACACTGGACAGGGTGAAGGAGGCCGTCTTCGGCAGCATCCAGTTTGATGTGCCGGGAGCCGTTATGCTGGATCTTTTCACCGGCTCCGGAAACATGGGGCTGGAAGCCGCTTCCCGAGGCGCCAGGCGGGTGATTTGCGTGGACATGGATCCCCGCTGCGCCGCTCTGGTGGAAAAAAACGCCCGCAAGCTGGGTCTTATGCCCCCCGTGGAGGTTTTGTGCATGGACTACGGCGCCGCCCTGACCCGTCTGAAAAGTCAGGGGGTGCAGGCGAATCTTGTGTATCTGGATGCTCCCTATGCCTCAGGGCTGTCCCTTTTGGCGGCGGAGCGGATTTTTCGGGAGGGGCTGGTGTCCCCCGAGGGACGGGTGTTCGTGGAGCACGAGCAGAAGTGTCCCCCCGCCCCCGTAAAAGGGGTCTTCCGAATAAAGCGAACCCGCAAATACGGCACCTGCGGCGTCAGCGAGCTTGCGTTTGAAGAGGAGCAGTCATGAAAATCGGCGTGTATCCCGGCAGTTTCGACCCCTTCACCATCGGCCATCTGGATGTGCTGAAAAGCGCTTCCCAGATCTTTGATCAGGTGTATGTGGCGGTGCTGCAGAATACCAGCAAAACCAACAGCTTCACCGTGGAGGAGCGTTTGGAAATGCTCCAAAAGGTCATCGAGCAGGAAGGGTTTCAAAACGTCCGCTGCGGCGCCTTCCGGGGACTGCTGGTAGATTATGTCCGTTCCGTAGGGGCAGACTTTATCGTAAGAGGTCTGCGGGCTACGTCGGATTTTGAGTATGAGTTTCAGATCGATGCCGTCAACAGCCATCTGGCTCCCGGCATTCGAACCATTTATGTGATGGCCAGTCCCGCCCACTCCTTCCTCTCCTCCAGCAATGTCAAGGAGATTGCCCATTGGGGCGGAAGCATTCAGGGGCTGGTGCCTCAGTGCAACGAAGAGAAAATACTTGAAAGGTTGGCAAAAAAATGAGCAACGTCCAAACCATGAAGATTTACAGCATTATCGCCCGCATCGAGCAGGTGCTGGAGGAAAGCCCCCGCTCCAAGCTGGGCGGCGGCGGAAAGCACTTGGTGGATATCGCCGAGCTCAATGACCTGCTGGGAGATTTGAGAACCACCATCCCCGAGGATATGCGCCGTGCAGGGGGCATCATCGCCCAGGAGCGGGCCATTTTGGAGGACGCCAAGGAGCAGGCGGAGGAATTGATTGCCCAGGCCAAGGAGGAAGCGGAGGCCCTGGCCAATCAGGCTCAGGATGCCGCCGAGAAGGTATACAACCAGTCCGTGTCCGAGTATGAGGCCCTGGTCGCACAGGAATCCGTGTATCAGGAGGCCGTCCGCCGTGCAGAACTCATTCAGAACGAGGCCGTGGAAAATGCCGAAGCCATTTCCATGGGCGCCCGTCAGTATGCCGACGATATTCTGGCCGATGTCCAGCGGTATCTCAACGGCTATATGAAGATGATCAACGGCAATCGGGAGGAGCTCAACGCCCAGCCCCTGCCCGAGAGCAAGCCTCGGAACATTCCCCAGGAGCTGGAAGATGAGCGGGCCCGCCAGATTGAAAGCGAGAAGACCGCCCGGGCCGCCGCCATTGAGGAAGCTCTGCCCAAGCCCGAGCCCAAGAAGGAAGCCAAGCCCGCCGTGCGCCTTGTGGAGCGTCCCGCTGTCAGCGATGAGGACGAAGAGGAAGAGGAGGAAGCCCCCCGCTCCCGCCGCAAGCCTGCCCCTAAAGCCGAGGAGCCCAAGAAGAAGGGCTGGTTCAAGCGGATGCTGGAAGGCGACGACGATGAGGACGACGATGACGATTGGGACGACGAGGACGACTGGGAAGAGGAAGAACCCAAGCCCAAGAAAAAGCGTCATAAGCTCTTTGAAATCGTGGAAGAGGACGACGACTAACCCCACCCAAAACCAAAAGCCCCGTAAGGGGCTTTTTTAATTTGCAAATCCTTCCTTTCTTTTTGGGCGATAACAGGGAGTTTTTGGGGGAGTTGGGTTTGGAGGGGGGATTGTCTTTCTTCTTATTTATAGTTTACAAGCGGGGGATTTTGTGGTACAATAGAGCTAAATTGAGGAGGTTTGGTCCCTTGCGCATAACGGGTCTGAAACTGCATAATTTCCGCAATTACGGCAGTCTGGAGCTGTCTCCCGAACCGGGGATCAACGTGCTGACGGGGCTCAACGGGGCGGGAAAGACCAACGTGCTGGAGGCGCTGTTTTTGTGCGCTCTCAACCGCAGCCACCGCACCTCTAGGGACGGGGAGCTCATCCGTCTGGGGGAGCGGGAAGGCATGGTGCTGACGGCGCTGGACACCCGGGGAGGCAGCCGCACCATCCGCTGTGAGCTGTACGCCGGGGAGCGGAAGAAGCTGTTTTTGGACGGCAGTCCTCTCCAGCGTTCGGGAGAGCTCATGGGGTGCCTCAACGTGGTCATGTTCTCCCCCGAGGATCTGACCCTGGTAAAAGGGGGGCCGGCGGAGCGGCGGCGGTTTTTGGACATGGAACTCAGCCAGCTTAAGCCCGCCTACTACTACACCCTCCAGCAGTACAACGTGGCGCTGAAACAACGGAACAACCTGCTCAAGGAGCCGGACTGTCTGCAAAACGAGATGCTGGAACTGTGGGACGAACAGTTGAGCAAGCTGGGCGCCCGCCTCATGGCGGACAGAGCCCAGTTCTGCAAGGCCCTTTCCCGGGAGGCGGGAAGCCTTCACGACCACATGAGCGGGGGAAAAGAAACCTTGGAGGTGGCCTATGACCCGGACGTTCGCTGTACGGACGAAAGCCTTTTGCGGGAAGCCATTGCGGAGGCCTTGGTGGGGAGTCTGGAGAAGGACGTGTACCGAGGCTTTACGGGGGCAGGCCCCCATCGGGACGATTTGGCTTTAAAGCTCAACGATTTGGACGTGCGCACCTTTGGCTCCCAAGGGCAGCAGCGGACGGCGGCTTTGAGTTTGAAGCTGTCGGAAATCGCCCTGATCCGCAGTATTCGGGGAGAGAACCCCGTGCTGCTGCTGGACGATGTATTTTCCGAGCTGGACGGCAGGCGGCAAAAGCTTCTGCTGGGAGCGGTGGAAGGCTGTCAGTGCTTCATCACCTGCACCGGGCTGGAGGAATTGGGCGAGCTGGGGGATATGCCTTTGCAGGTGTATGCCGTCAGCGGCGGCGGCCTTACGGAAGTATAAAGGCAAGGGCAGAGCTTGCAAACAACGAAAAAGTATTAGTTTTACGAAAGAGGAAACATGGAAGACATTCGCAACGAAGTGACCGGAAGCTATGACGCTTCCCAAATCCAGGTGCTGGAGGGGCTGGAGGCCGTGCGCCGCCGTCCCGGCATGTACATCGGGTCTACGGACGCCCGAGGCCTGCACCATCTGGTAACGGAGCTGGTAGACAACAGCATCGACGAAGCCCTGGCGGGATTCTGCGATCACATTGAAATCACCATCCACCCGGACAACTCCGTCACCGTCAAGGACAACGGCCGAGGCATTCCCGTAGGCTACCACGAGAAGACGGGCAAGGACGCTCTGGAAGTGGCCTTGACCATTCTGCATGCCGGCGGCAAGTTCGGCGGCGGGGGCTACAAGGTCTCCGGCGGTCTTCACGGGGTAGGTCTTTCCTGCGTCAACGCTTTGTCCGAAAAGCTGTATGTGGAAGTGCGCCGTGATGGGCAGATTCATGTGCAGACCTACACCCGGGGCATTGCTTTAGATAAGGTGCATACCATTGGGGACTGCGGAGAGGAGACGGGCACCACCGTTACCTTCTGGCCCGACCCGGATATCTTCGATGCGGTGCTCTTTGATTTTGAGAGCATGACCAAGCGGTTTCGGGAGCTGGCCTTCCTTAACGCCGGTATCCGCATCAGCGCCACCGACGAGCGGGGAGAGACCCCCGTCACCCACAGCTACCACTATGAGGGCGGCATCCGTGCTTATGTGGAGTATCTGAACAAGAACAAAGAGGTGCTCCAGCCCGCTCCCCTGTACTTCTCCGGGGAGCGCATGGAGGGAGACGCCGAGACGGCCTCCGTGGAGGTGGCCCTCCAGTACAACGACGGGTACAACGAGCTCATCCTCACCTTTGCCAACAATATCGCCACCCACGAGGGCGGCAGCCATCTGGTGGGCTTTAAGAGCGCTTTGACCCGTGTGGTCAACGATTACGCCAAGCGTCACGGCATCCTCAAGGCCAGCGACCAGCCCCTGTCCGGAGACGATATCCGAGAGGGTCTCACCGCCGTGGTGTCCGTAAAGCTGACGGAGCCCCAGTTTGAGGGGCAGACCAAGACCAAGCTGGGGAACGCCGACATCCGTCCCATGGTGGACGGCGCCGTAGCCGACAAGCTGACGGAGTATCTGGAGGAGAACCCCGCTCAGGCCAAGCTCATTGTGGAAAAGTGCGTCACCGCCTCCAGAGCCAGAGACGCCGCCAGAAGAGCCCGTGAGCTCACCCGCCGCAAGTCCGTGCTGGACTCTGCCGCTCTGCCCGGAAAGCTGGCCGACTGTCAGGAGAAGGATCCTTCCAAGTGCGAAATCTTCATCGTAGAGGGCGACTCCGCAGGCGGCTCCGCCAAGATGGGACGCGACAGAACCATTCAGGCCATTTTGCCCCTGCGCGGCAAGATCCTCAACGTAGAAAAGGCCCGCATGGACAGAATGCTGGCCAACAACGAGATTAAGTCCATGATCACCGCCTTCGGCGCAGGCATGGACAGCGACTTTGACGAAACCAAGCTCCGCTACCACAAGATCATCTGCATGACCGATGCGGACGTGGACGGAAGCCATATTCGTCTGCTGCTTTTGACCTTCTTTTTCCGTCACATGCGTCCCCTCATCGAAAAGGGGTATGTGTACATCGCCCAGCCCCCTCTCTATTTGGTAAAGAAGGGGAAGTTCGAGCGGTACGTCTACTCCGACGAGGAACTGGAAGCCACCATGCAGGAGATCGGCCGAGACGGCAAGGCCGAGGTCCAGCGGTACAAAGGTCTGGGCGAAATGAACCCGGAGCAGCTTTGGGATACCACCATGAACCCGGAGACCCGCATTATGCTTCAGGTGCACATGGACGATGCCGTGCAGGCGGATGAGCTGTTCACCCTGCTTATGGGCGACAAGGTAGAGCCCCGCAGGGACTTTATCGTAGAGAACAGCAAGCTGGTTGAGTATCTGGACGTATAGGAGGCGCACTATGAGCAATTCAATCTTACCTATCCATCTGGAAAAGGAGATGAAAAAGAGCTTCATTTCCTACGCCATGGCGGTTATCGTGGACAGAGCCCTGCCCGACGTGCGGGACGGCTTAAAGCCCGTTCATCGGCGCATTCTCTACTCCATGAGCGAGCTGGGCTTGACCAACGACAAGCCCTTTAGAAAGAGCGCCCGTATTGTGGGCGACGTGCTGGGCAAGTACCACCCCCACGGAGACTCCTCCGTGTACGACGCCATGGTGCGCTTAGCACAGCCCTTCAACACCCGGTATCTGCTGGTGGAAGGCCACGGCAACTTCGGCTCCGTAGACGGAGACGGGGCGGCGGCCATGCGTTACACCGAGGCCCG
>CAZPCH010000007.1:0-6016 GCA_964585055.1 uncultured Christensenella sp.
GCAAGGGAGAAATCCAAGTCGGTATCAAAAACAAGCCCGGCTTTTTCCCTTGCCGACAGGCTATACAGCTCCAATATTCCGATTCGCCCTGCAAGGGTCTCACGCACCCGCTCCATCATGCCGTACTGCTGAGAGCCGGTCAGCCAAATCAGCCCCTTTTCCTCCCTCTCATCGCAAATCACCTTAATCTGCTCAAACAATTTTGGCGCCTTCTGCACCTCATCAATGAGAATGGGCGGCTTATAGGTTTGAAAAAACAGTACGGGGTCGGACTGCGCCAGCTCCCTGGCCATGGCGTTGTCCATGGTGACATAGGTTCTTTTTGGGGAAGCCAGGTGCTTAAGCATGGTGGTTTTTCCCACCTGCCGTGCGCCGGTCACAAGAATCACCTTGAAAAAATCGTTGAGCTTCAGAAACTTTCGCTCCAGCTCCCGTGTAATATAGGTCATGGCGTCTCCTCTCCTTTTTATGATAATCCGTGGTCAATCGTATTTTATCATAAATTCAGGGAGCGGTCAAGGAAAGCCGCCTTGCGATGTTTGTTTTTTCGGCGGTGAAAACAAATGCAAAAAGGGGGTTGACAGGAGGGGAAAGAGGGGGTATGCTGTAAGCACAAGCGCAGGGGCGCACAAAGCCGCAGGGTTTTGTGCTGAGAAGTACCCTTTGAACCTGTCTGGGTAATGCCAACGAAGGAAGCGGCGCATAGGGAGATTCTCTCGGCTGTCCTTTTTTGGCAGCCGAATTTATTTTTTGGAGGATCTCATGAAGCAAAACATCCGTTCCCTTGTCTACGGCGCCGCCGCCATGGCCGCCGCCTTTGTCCTCTCCTACATCAAGCTTTTCTCCATGCCCGCAGGGGGCAGCGTGACCCTGTGCTCCATGCTGCCTCTGCTTCTGTACGCCCACATGTTCGGGTGGAAGAAGGGGCTTTTGTGCGGCCTTGCCTACGGCCTGCTTCAGTTTATCCAGAAGCCGGAAATTTACCACTGGGCGCAGATTCTCCTGGATTACCCCCTGGCCTTCACCTGTTTGGGACTGGCGGGATGCACCAAAAACCTTCAGATCGGCTCCGTGCTGGGGGTCTTCGGCCGCTTTGTGTGCCACACCGTCTCCGGCGCCGTCTTCTTCGGGGATTTTTCCTCCCTCTCCGGCTGGTGGGCTTCCGCCGTATACAACGGGGGCTACCTGCTTGTGGAGCTGGTGCTGTGCCTGATTCTCTCCCTCCCCCTGCTGGCCATGATAAAAAAGCTCCCCGGCTCTTCAGCCAAAGCATAATCCCCTACCTTTTACCCTGAGGGCAGAATGTCCTTCAGCATTCTTTCCTGACCAAAGAGGACGGCGGCTTCCATGAGCCGCCCCTCATCCAGAGTGCCCAGCACACGCCCCCTTCCGTCCACCACCCAAAGCAGGGTATATTCTCCCTGCCTAAGGAGCTTTATGGCCTCCCCGATCTTCTGCTCTTCCCCCACGGCCGCCTGATGCACATCCACCGTGCGCCCCGCCTTCAGCACCCGATACCGACGATTGAAATCCAGCAAGCGGCTTTCGGGCAAGGCAGTCAGCTCCCGCCCTGCACTGAGAAACAGGAAGAAGGCAAAGAGCACCATGCTCCCGTTCCCCTGCCCCAATATAAGCCCCCAAACGCCCAAAGCCAGCAGTCCCACGCCTAAGGCAATGCCGCTCCACGCCCCCAGCCGCACCGCCCCGGTCTCCCCCAGCCGCTTTTTCAGCAGGCAGACCAGGCACCGTCCCCCGTCCAGAGGGTATCCGGGGAGCAGGTTGATCAGGCTCAGCCCCAGATTGCATTGGAAAAAGAGTCTAAGCACCCCTTCCCCTTGGGGGAATAGCCTCTCTGCAAGGAGGGTCATGCCCGCCGCCGCCGTGCCGCACAAAGGCCCCGCCAAGGCGATGAGCACTTCCTCCTCCAAAGACCCTCCCGCCTCCATGCGCACGCAGGCGCCGAAGGGGTACAGCTCCATGCCCTCCACCTGCGCCCCCAGCCCCCGGGCGGTCAAAGCGTGGGCCCACTCATGGAGGAGCAAAGCCGCCCCCGCTCCCAGCAGTTCCAAGGGCGCCCCCAGCAATAGCCACAACAATAGCCCCATTACCGCCGTCCAGTGAAAGCGCAGTTCTATGCCTCCAAGGGTACACAGCCTTTTCAAGAATTTTCTCCGCCCATGTCCATCTGCACATAGTCCCGAGGGTCAAGGGGCTCCCCTCTGTCCGTAACGGCCAGATACAGAGTCTGCCCCGGAGACACCGTGCCCAGCCGCTGACCGGCGGCCACAGTCTCCTTGGCCTGTACCTCCAAAGTGTCAAAGCCGTAATACACCGTCTCTCTGTCCCCGTCCAGGGAGATGCGGGCGTACAGCCCCAAATCGGCGTCCTCCCCGGTCATAAGCACCGTGCCGCCGCAGCAGCACTTAACTTCCCTGGTCAAGGCCTGAAAGCCCAGCAGTCCCTCCTCCTGCATAAGGCGCACCTGTCCGCACAGCACGGGGGTCTGCCACTTCTCCCCCAGCACCCCTTTAAGACTCTCCCCCGTCTGCCCGTCCACATAGTGAAGCGCCCCCAAGGCTTCCTCCTGATTTTCGGGAGACTCCTCCGTCTTTTCCCCCAGCCCCGTCAGTTCCACCGTCAGCGCCAAGGCCATGACCAGCAGACATAGGCTCATTTTCATCCTCATGGACATCCCGCCCTGGGGCTTTTTCTCCTCCTGCTCCCGCAGGGCAAAGGGTTTGCAGGGGCCTTTCTCCTGCCAAGGCTCCACAATGTGCATTTCGGAAAAGTTCATGCTTCCTCCTCATCCCGTTGATTTATACAAAATACGCTTTTGCTTTTGTTTTCATGCGGGAAAGTTGGTGGGGCGGGGGTCGGAACGGCACCGCCGTTCCCTTTGGGGCCTCGCCCCAAAGGGCTGCCGCAGGCAGCCCGACCCCCGCCCCCACTCTCTTCACTCTTCTTTTTTCACTTTTCTCTCTTCTCTCCCAAACACAAAAAGAGCCCCAAAAGGGGCTCTTTGCTTATGCATATGCGGTTTTGCCTTGCCTTAGCTCTTGGGCACGGGGGGCGGGGTGGCGTTGACAAAGGGGATGGTGGTGTCCACGTCCTCAATCCTCCAGTTGTCCGTGTAGGGCACATCCTTGGGAAGGAGGCTGGTGGGCCAGTAATCCGGCACGGGGGCCAGATTCAGCTGCTCCCGAATGGCCTTGGTCTCAAGGTCGTTCTTGCTCCCCTTGCGAATCTCAATCTTGGTGCCGGGAGCCAGATTGTACCAAATCCAGCGTGCATCGGGCACGGGCAGACGGATACAGCCGTGGCTGGCCTTTTCGCCCAGATTGTTATACTCCTTCACAATGAGGGTGGAGAAATCCTTCCTGGTATACAGAATGGAGTGGAAGTAGGTTCTGGACACAATCAGCGTCCAGTACTGGGCGGCGTAATCCCCGCCTGCAAAGGTGCCGAAGCGGATGCGGCACTCCTTCAGGGGGAAGATGCCCTTGCGGGTGGCGCCTCCCACTCTTTCACTGCCCATGGTGCAGAGCATATAGCGGACGGGGACGGTGTACTCCCCGTTTTCGTCCTGAGAATAGACCATGACCACCTTCCAATACTCGTCTACGATGACATAGTAGGTGGAGGGATCCGGGTAGCCCTTGGGCCAAATGGCCTCGCCGCCCTCGGATTCATAGAAGGTGTCCTCCAGACCGCCGATGAGCTCCTCAAAGGTCATATTCACCGTAGGCGCATAGTAGGAGAAGGGAATGGCCGTAGGCGCCGGAGTGGGGGTAGGCTCGGGGGTGGGGGTAGGCTCCGGGGTAGGCTTGGGGGTGGCCGTGGGCTCGGGGGTGGCGGCGGACACGCTGACCTCTGCGGCTACAGGGGTAGCCGGTGCAGGGGTGAAGGTGGGCACCTCCGTAGGCGCCTCCGTGGGCACGGGGGCACTGCTCTCCGGAGTACAGCCGAATACGCCGCTCAAGGTCAAAAGGGCCAGCAGCAGGGCCAAGAATTTCTTTTGCAAAATCGCAGGTTCCTTTTCGTCAATAATCGATGCCATTGTATCATATTCCCTCTTTACACTCAAGGGGGCATATGCGGACAAATTGCAAATTCTTCATGAATACGCCCCCGCCCCAAGGGGCATACTGACTCCATGGACAAGAAAAAGATACACGCACACTCTGCCGATCCCTACGGCGTGGACTACTCCGCCATGACCGCAATCGTCTCCTCCACGGAGACCACGGGGCTTATGGCCGTCCCGCCGAAAAGCAGGGAGGAATACGAAAGCCTTCTGGACAACGCCCCCACGGAAACGCCCCGAATGGATGCGCCCCGCCCCTGTAATGCGCCGCAAAGAGCCGCCTTTGCCGCATGGCTCCCCTTAATGTTTAAGGTGACTGAGGGGATAAGAAAAACCTGCTTCCTTTCTCATCCCCTCAGTCTTGTTCCTTCCGCTCTCGCTCCAGTCACAATCCAGCCCCTCAAAACCCATCACCGGTGGGTTTTGTCCCCTTCGGGGTCGGGGCGAATTGCTTCGCAATTCCCCATTGTTCACCAAGGGGAGCCTCCCGCAGTAAGAAGCTTCTGCTTTTCTTAGCTTTTAACCGCACAAGAGACTCACCCCGCATGGCGCCCTTGGTGCACAACGGTTTTACTGCGTAAACCCGTGAGAGCTGTCAGGCGAAACGTTGTGAAGCCTGACTGAGGGGTTGACTTATACCACGCAGAAAACGCTTGGCGGAAAACTTAGCGAGTTTATTCCGCCATGAAGTCAATCCCTCAGTCACCTTCGGTGACAGCTCCCTTTACACAAGGGAGCCGGAGGTTATAGAAGGAGTTTCCGATTTTCTTAGCTTTTAGCTGGACAAGATACTTTCACCGCAAGGCTCCCCTTGATGTGCAAGGGGAGCTGTCTGAGCGATAGCGAGGACTGAGGGGATAAGCGAATAAAAGGGACGGCGTGCCGTCCCTTCATAAACCTGTTCAAAGAACAGATTTCACATTGCGAAGCAATATTTCACATGGCGAAGCCATATTTCACCTGCGCAGAGCGCAGATTTCACTGCCGTAGGCAAATAACCGTTCCCTTGGGAACCGCCCTTATTTTCCTTCCGCCTGCTCCAGCGCCAAGGCAAGCTGATCGGCGCAGGAAGTGCGCTTTAAGCCGCAGGTGTTCCCCTTGAGAATGCGGATCACGTTCTCCGGCTCCATGCCCTCCACCAGTTTGGAGATGGCCTTCAGATTGCCGTTGCAGCCGCCCATGAACTTCACGTCATGCACCTTGCCGTTCTCAATCTCAAAGGTGATTTCCTTGGCGCACACGCCGCTGGTTCTGTACTCATACTTCATGCTTGTTTACCTCCATGCATAATCCATTTTTGAATAGGTTTTTCTATTAAATAGGTAGCCGCCGTCGCCGCCAGCAGGGACAGAAGCAGTCCCAGCCCCGTAAGCAGCCACTGGGTTTGCGCCCCTGCCGCCGTGACCTCGCCCCCGTTCAAATAGCCTGCACTGCGCACCAACCCCACCATAATATACTGGTGCCACATATACATATTAAAGGAGATGCTCCCCAAAAACCTCACGGCCCTGTTGGAAAAAAGCCAGCGGAAGGGCTTAACCGCCAGAGCGGCGCAAAGAAGAAAGGCCGTAAAGGCAAAGCTCAGCTCTATGCGGTTCTCCAGCTGCCAAAGCTGTTTATCCTGCCGCCAGCTATAGCACCCCACCAGCAGCTTTTGAATCCACACCGCCGCCAGCACGGCCAGCACTGTAAACACAAGCCCCAAAACTCTCTTGCACTTACAGCGGGTGCAGTAAAAGGTAAACAGCCACGCCGCCAGCATGCCGTTGGCAAAAACGGGGAAAAAGGCGGGGAACTGGTTGACCACCATGCTTACGGGGGTGTGCTTGAGGGCAAAGCCGTAGATAAAGGCGGCGCCCAGCCCCATGAGCGTTAAGTACACCGCCCCGCCCCAGCGCTGAACGAGTCTGCGCAGAAGGGGGAAGACCAGGT
>CAZPCH010000007.1:6026-13013 GCA_964585055.1 uncultured Christensenella sp.
CCCACCGTCCACAGGGCGCCGTTGATATAGCTAAAGACATAGGTATCTATCCGAAACATGTGGGTGAAGGTCAGATGGCTGAGCAAGTCCCGCACCGCCATGGACACATTGGGATACTTTCCCTCCCACAACAAAACGAAAAAGCAAATCAGTACGCAGACCAGATAGCTGGGATAGATGCGGGCAAAGCGCTTCTTATAAAAATCCGCCGCCTCGTCCATGCTCTCCCCCAAAAGCATGCTTCTGGCCAAAGGCAAAGACAGGCAGAAGGCGGAGATCAGCACCATCATGTCCACAAACAGGTAGCCCACCCAGCGGATGTGCACGGGGGTCAGCTCCCGTATGCCCAGGAAGCTGAGCCAAGGGGTGGGGTAGCCGGGCATAAGCCAGGTCTGCTGCCAAAAGTGGAACCACAGCACCATCAAAACGGAGATGCCCCGAATGCCGTCCACCACGTCCACATGGCGGTAGTCTATGGATGTATCCAGTTTTTCTCTCCACGCTTCCTTCATAGGGGCATTATAACAAGACGGCGGCATAAAAGCAAGGCGGCTTTTGACATTCTGCCGCCCAAGAGGTATAGTATTTATATCCTATGTCCCTGCGGAGGTGTTTTCATGTTCCCCCCTTGTCCCCTGTTCAAAAACTGCACGGAAGAAGAAGTATCCGCCTTCCTTCAGCAAGCCCCCTGCAGGCAAAAGGCCTTTGAAAAGGGGGACATCCTCCTGCGCCAGGGGGACCCTGTCCTCCGGACGGGGGTGCTGCTGTCGGGGCAAGCCAAGGGGTACCATTTGACCCTAGGAGGCACGGAGCAGGTGCGCAGCATCCTCTCCCCCGGGGAGATGTTCGGCTTTATCCTCATGGCCACGGAGGACAACCGCAGTCCCGTGACCGTGGAAGCCCTGACGGCGGGAGAAGCCCTCTACGTCCCCTTTGCCGCCATTATGAACCGCCAGGATGCCTTGGGGGACACCCTGCGGCTGAACCTGCTCCACGCCCTGTCCAAAAAATGCTGGCAGCTCACCCGCCAGGTGCGCTATCTGGGGGTCAAAAGCATGCGGGGGCGGCTTTGCCGCTATTTTATGGACATGGTGGAGGAGACCGGCTCCCCCCTATTGTACATCCCCCTAAGCCGAACGGAGCTGGCCGCCCTGCTGGGGGTCAACCGCTGCGCCATGGTGCGGGAGCTGTCCCGCATGGAGCAGGAGAGGCTGCTGGAGTGCCGCAGGCACACCTTCCGTCTTTTGAATCTTCCCCGCCTGCAGGAGGCGGCGGAGGCCTGAAAACTCTTCCTATATATAAGAAAAACCGGAGTCATAAGACCCCGGTTTTGTGTTAGAGAGACATCAGAGATTTTCCTTAAGCAGGGTATAGGCTTCCCCCGCCCCCAGTTCATAAACCCGCTCCACGTCCTCGTCCATGACTTCCAGCATGGGGGACGCTCCCTCGTAGCGTACACAGGTGCCGCAGGAGGAGGACAGGCTTCTGGGGACAGGCGCCATGCGGGCGGTACAGCCTGCATTTTGCAGGGCACGGCTGGTGAGCAGGGCGCTCAGGTGGGTATGGAAGGTGGCAATATACTGCTGCACGGTACTTTCTCTCTTATTTTACTTGCGGAAGGTGAGACGGAAGTCTTCGCCCTCGGCGGCGCACTCTACGGTGTAGCCCTGAGACTTGCCGTAGCGGGTAACGTTCTCCACGGCGCACTGGTTATCCACCAGAATCTCCAGCGTGGCGGGAGCATTGGCCTTGACCTCTTTCTGGGTCATGACCACGGGCATGGGGCAGGAATATCCTCTTGCGTCGATCATGATACTTCCTCCTTATGCTTCCTTGGCGGCCTTGTTCTGACGGGCGATGTTCAGCAAGCTGATGGCCAGCAGAATCACGAGGCCTGCGCACACGGCAATGCGGCCTGCAGTGGCTACGCCGCCGCCTTCACCGGCTACACCGGCGTTGCCGGCCAGACCGAAGTTATGGGCAATGGCAGCACCTACGATCATACCGAAGACGGTCACAGCGGAGTCGCCGTTGCCTTCGCCGGCCAGAATGAGCTGACGCAGGGGGCAGCCGCCAACCAGCACGGAACCCCAGCCAACGAGGACCATGCCCAGCAGGTTCCACAGATGGTCGTTGTGGGCAATGGGCTGACCGGAGAAGCTCAGGTTGAACTTGCCCTGAATCAGGTTGCCGACCAGTACCACCAGGAAGATGGCTACGAAGCCGTAGAGCAGTTTGAAATCTTTGAACATGATGGAGTCACGGATGCCGCCCACCATGCACAGACGGGAACGCTGTGCAAGAGCGCCCACCACCAGAGCGATGACAAGAGCAATCCACACATTGGCATGCATGGAGCCGGGGCCCTCGGTGCTGGCCTTGAAGATGGAAGGCACGATGGCTACCAGAGCCAGCAGAACCACCATGACGAAGGGGAGGATGCTGCCCTCGGTCTTGCCCACGGGGTAAGCACGCTTGAGGGAGAAGCCCTTCTTCAGGAAGACGATGCCGATGCAGATACCGATGATAAAACCGACCAGACCAACCACGGCATTGAGATCACCGCCGCCAAGACGGATGACCATGCGCAGGGGGCAGCCCAAAAAGGCCAGAGCGCCGATCATAACCAGAGCGCCGATCAAGAAGCGGGTAGCGGGAGAGGAGCCGGCCTTGGGCTTAAACTCCTTGGTGGCAATGGCCATAATGCAGGCACCCAGCACAAGACCGATGATCTCGGGACGGATATACTGCACCTTGGCGGCAGCGTGCATGCCCAGACCGCCGGCGATATCGCGCAGGAAGCAAGCAATGCAGAAGCCCATGTTGGCGGGGTTGCCGAGCAGGGTCAGCAACACGGCGGCGATACCGACTACGACGCCGGAGATCACGACCATCCAGTTTACTTTTTTCATGACAGTTTCCTCCATAAAAATCGACAGATTTTTCTGTCTATGTACCTATTATAAGAAATTTATTGAAAGAAATCGAATTGTGTTTGACGATACGGGATTGTTTAAATCGTTTTTTTCTATAATAAAGATGGAAATATATAAATTGAGCAATAAAAAAGCCGGTCATGCATACTGCAGGATCGGCTTGTCAGGCGGCACAACTGCGCCTAAAGGAATTCAGTCACAGAACCTTGTGGGTTTCGTTTTTGATGAAAGCCACGAAGCGCTGCTCCTGGGCGGTGAGGGAAGTGTCCTTTTTCCAGGCAATATAGATGTGGCGGAATACCCCTTCCTCCTCCAGATTGAAGGACAGCAGGCGGCGTCCCTTGACCTCTTCCTGAACGGCCAGCTCCGAAAGAATGGCCACGCCCATGCCTTGGATGACGCTTTGCTTAATGGTTTCGGGGTTGTCCATGCGGGCAATGAGCTTTAGGTCGGAAGCCACAATCCCCTTGCTGCGCAGGTAGGCATCCACGGCGTGCTGGGTGCCGGAGCTTTCCTCCCGGAAAATCAAAGGCTCCTCCAACAGATCCAGTCCCTTGACTCCCTGCTCCTTGAGCTTGCGGAAGCGGGCGCTGTTCTCGGTAATCAGCACCAGATTGTCCCGGGCAATGGGGTAATAGGTAAAGCGGCGGTTGTCCTCCATGTCCCCCACAAAGCCCAAGCGCACCTCGCCCCGCTCCAGAAGGCTGTGCACCTGCCCCGTGTCCCCCCGGCGCAGTACGTAGCGCACGTCGGAATGCTTCTTAATGAAGGCGGACATAAGGCTGGGCAGCAGATGCTGGGCAGGCACCGTGGAGGTACCGATGGCCAAAGCCTCGCTCTCCAGTCCCTGACGCATTTCCTGCAAAGCGGCGCAGCGGGACAAAACGTCCTTGGCGGCAATGTATACCCGCCGGCCGTCCTCCGTCAAGCTGAAGCGCTTGCGGGCGCCTCGGACAATCAACTGGCTTCCCAGAATGTCCTCCAAGGCCTGAATGTGCATGCTCACCGTGCTTTGGGTCAGGTGCAGTTCCTGAGCGGCTTTGGTGAAGCTGCAGTATTCCGCTGTGGCAGCAAAGCTCTCCAACTGGCGGATGCTGATATCCAACAAATTCCATCACTCCTTTCAGTGGATATTGGATATTTTATTCTTTCTGTGACAAATGCCTCATTCTGTGGTATGCTGATGGTATCACCAACACCACACAGGAGTACAGGCATGAAACAGATCTATCTGGACAACGGCGCAACCTCTTTTCCCAAGGCCCCCGGCGTCAGCGATGCCATGAAGAGGTATCTGGACGAAATCGGCGCCAACATCAACCGTTCCGTCTACGGGAAAGCCCAGGAGGCGGGGCTTACCACCCTGCTCCTTCGGGAAAAGCTGAAGTCCTTTTTCTCCTTCCCCGAAAAGGCCACCCACGTTCTGCTGACCCCCGGCAACACCGCCGCTTTGAACATGGTCATCAAGGGACTTCTTAAGCCCGGAGACCATGTGCTGGTCAGCTCCATGGAGCACAACGCCGTCATGCGCCCTCTTCTCCAGCTAAACGGCGTCCTTTTTGACCGTCTCCCCGGCAACGAGGAGGGATACATTGACCCTGAGGACGCCCGCCGTCTTCTGCGTCCCAATACCAGGCTGTGCATTATGGCCCACGCCAGCAACGTTTCCGGCACCGTCCAAAATGCCGCCCGTCTGGGGGAAATCCTGGCGGAAGCGGGGGTTCCCTTTGTGCTGGACTGCGCCCAGAGTGCGGGGCATTTGCCCGTAGACTTTCAGGCGCTGAAGCTCAGCGGCCTGTGCGTACCCGGCCACAAGGGACTGCTGGGGCCCGGAGGCGTGGGGGCGCTGCTGGTGACGGATGCCTTCTCCAAATCCCTGACGCCCCTGATTGCAGGGGGCACGGGCAGTGCTTCCGACAGCGAACTGCTTCCCGACTATCTCCCCGACCGCTTTGAAAGCGGCACGGGAAACCTGCCCGGCTACTACGGCCTGTATGCCGCCCTTTCCTACATGGAAACCGTGGGGCTGCCCGCCCTTATGTCCCATGAACACGCCCTGACGGAGCGGTTTCTCACCGGAGCCAAGGCCATTCCCGGCGTGCGCATCATCGGGCCTCAGGGCATGGACAACCGGGTAGGGGTGATTTCTCTGGACTTTGTCCACGGGGACAACGCCCAATGCGCCGATGTGCTGGAGCAGAAGTACGGCATTCTCACCCGCTGCGGCTTGCACTGCGCTCCCTCCGCCCACAAGACCCTGGGCACCTTCCCTCGGGGCACCGTGCGCTTCTCTCTGGGCTACGCCAACACCCCCGAGGAGGTGGACGCCGCTTTGGAGGCGGTGGAGGCAGTCTCCCGTCTATAATCGAAAAATCCGATACCACAGGATAGTATGACAGAAACCGAAAAAATTTGCAAGCCATTTTCCCATAGTCTTTTTTTCATCCTTCACATTTTTATCGGTTTTGGCGATATGCATCCTTAGTTCCTTATGAGGCTTGCTTCGGCAGGCCTCTTTTTGCGTGTACAAGGGGGGCGGCGAAAGGCTTCGCCTTTCTCTTTGCCATGGGGGAGCGTTCCGCTCCCCCATGGCAAAGGGTTCGCTTTAGCGAACCGCCGCCCCCGCCCCGCCTTCAGTGCAGCCGCTCCGCCGCCAGGCTCTGCAAAAAGCTCTCGTACTCCTGGCGGCACCGCCCGTAGTTCTCCTCTGCCGCTTCCACCTCTCCGTTGGCCTTGCCCCGCTTCAAGGCCATGGCGCAGGCGTGGGACAGCTCATTCCCCGCCTGAATCATCTTAAGCTGCAGCAGCATCTCCCTTTGCTCCTCCTGCCTGTGCTTTTCCCGCCGCTTCTGCTCCCTCTGCATCAAAAGCAGTACCCAGCCGCTGAAAATGCTTCCCAGCACGCTCAGCCATTGACTCCAGTCCATTTTGTTCCCTCCTTTCCTCACGTTTTGCCCGGGCGGTTTTCTCCGCCCTTCTCTGCCACCATTTTACCTCTTCTTCCTTTCTCAAAATTCTCAGAATTTTAAACTTTCCCGATTTTTTTCACAGGGAATTTCACTTTCCCGCCCCCAAACTGGTTGACAAAATTATGTGATATGATTAAACTGATTAGGTAATGAAAGAGTAAAGGAGATGCCTATGGCTTCTTACGCACTGACCTGCTGTTCCACGGCGGATTTGTCCCCCGCCCACTTTGCCGACCGAGACATTCGGTATGTCTGTTTCCACTACTTTTTGGACAACGTGGAGTACCCGGACGATATGGGACAAAGCGTGCCCTTCCCCGAGTTTTACGCCGCCATGGCCGCCGGGGCAGAGACCCGTACGGCGCAGGTCAATGCCGATGAATACGAGCAGTTCTGGACGCCCATGCTGGAGCAGGGGCAGGACATTCTCCATGTGTGCCTGTCCTCCGGCCTTTCCGGCACCATCAACTCCGCCAACGCCGCCGCCGAGGTTCTCCGCGCCCGTTTCCCGGAGCGGAAAATCTATGTAGTGGACTCTCTGGGGGCTTCCTCCGGCTACGGTCTGCTCATGGACACCCTGGCGGATCTGCGGGACGAGGGCATGGACGTGGACACCCTCCACGCCTGGGTGCTGGCCCATCGGCTGGAACTGCACCACTGGTTCTTCTCCACGGATTTGGCTTACTATGTCAAGGGCGGCCGCATCTCCAAGGCCGCCGGCTTTATCGGCGGGCTGTTGAACATCTGCCCCCTGCTGAACA
Organism: uncultured Christensenella sp.; assembly: GCA_964585055.1. Taxonomy (GTDB): domain Bacteria; phylum Bacillota; class Clostridia; order Christensenellales; family CAG-138; genus RUG472. The sequence continues at coordinate 12,693 of CAZPCH010000007.1, forward strand.
TGAACGACGAAGGCAAGCTGATTCCCCGTGAAAAGATTCCCTCCAAGAAGCGGGTCATCAAGGAGATTGTCCGCAAGATGGAGCAGTGCGCCAAGGACGGCTTGGAGTATGCAGGCAAGTGCTATATCAGCATGTCCGCCTGTTTGGAGGATGCCCAGAAGGTGGCCAAGCTGGTGGAGGAAACGTTCACCAAGCTCAAGGGCAAGGTGGAAATCTACGACGTGGGTACCACCATCGGCTCCCACACGGGCCCCGGCACCGTGGCTCTGTTCTTCTGGGGCTGTCCCCGTGGAAATTGAGAAAAGACTTTTGCAAGGCTTC
>CAZPCH010000007.1:13023-13470 GCA_964585055.1 uncultured Christensenella sp.
CCTGCGGGAAGCCTTTTTTGTATGCTTTTTTGGGGGAGCCGTGGGGGCGGCGAAAGGCTCCGCCTTTCCCTTTGGGCAAAGCCCAAAGGGTTCGCAAGGCGAACCGCCGCCCCCGCTCCAAACTTTTCCCCTTCCCCCATGCAACCTTTCAGCCAAAATCTGCGTCTATTGGATATAAGCCGAAAGGAGGCTCTCCATGAAACGAACTCGAACCCCCGTAACCCTTTTGCTGAGTATGCTGCTTCTGTTCACCGCCTGTCAGCCCACGCCCGAAGCGGAGCCCGTAAAGCAAAAGGACACGCACAAGCTCATTGAAATGGCCGTCGGCACGGCGGCGCCGGAAAGTACGGACACGCCCGCCGAAGAAAGTGCGACCCCTGCCCCGACCCCCGCGCCTATCCCCCTTTCCCAACGCTTTGGGGAGCGGTTCACCGTGGACTATACCGC
>CAZPCH010000008.1:0-13318 GCA_964585055.1 uncultured Christensenella sp.
ACTCGGTGGTGCCGGGTACAAAGGTCAGCACCTTGAAGCTCTGGGTGCCGGTGGGCAGACCGGTCACAGCCAGCTTCCAGGTAATGTTGTCTTCGCTGGTGAGCTCGGCATTTACATCCGCCCAGCCATTGAAGTCGCCGAAAATGCGCACGGAAGAGCCTTCTTCCAGAGCCTTGTCGAACACGACTACCAGATTGCAGTCAATGACCTCGGCCTTGGCATACTCCAGCTCCTTGCCGTCAAAGAGCTCCAGCTCTTCGCCGTTGTCGATGGTGCCGATGATCATCTGAGCGTTCTCGGCGTTGTTCTCCTGCACGGCAGCAGCACCGTACTGAACGCCGGTCCACTGACCTAGCTCCAGCTGGCCGGGCTCGTATACGACTACCTTGAAGTCATAGGTCTGGGCTACCAGATCCACAAAGGACAGCTTGTAGACCTTGTTGTCCTCGGTCTCCATGAGGCTGTTTTCCAAAGCCCAGTTGTTGATGCCGCCGTAGATGGCTACCTGATAGCCTTCGGGGAGAGCTTCCTTGAACTTTACGACCAGGGTGGTGCTGACGGTCTCGGGAGCGGAAGCCTTGGTGGTGAAGGTGTGGGTGCCCAGATCCACGGTGTTCTGGCCGGCTTCATAGGTGAAGCTGGGGTTGTCCAGACCGCCTACGTTGCTCTGCTCAGACTTCCAGTCGTCGTTGGACCAGGTCAGGCCCAGCTCGCCGGCGGGAGCGGCGCTGTTCTCGTTGTAGCCGATCTTAAGCTGATACTCCAGACCCTGCTCAGCGGCGGGATCGGGAATGGCTTCGCTGATGGCATAGTAGATGTCCGTGCCTTCCAGATGGGTGAAGGCCAGAGCATCCAGACCGGTTGCCCAGCCCCAGGCGCCGCCGGTTACGTAGTAGGAGATGTACTCCTCCTGCTCTACGGAAGCGGGATCCAGGGTGAAGAAGTAGGTAACCTTGCCCTCTTCGGTGGGAACCTGCGCGGCGGAAGCGTTTGCTTCCTGATTCTCTTCGGTCTTGTTTTCCTCGGTCTTGTTGTCCTCAACCTTGGCGGTATCATCGGCCTTGTTGTCATCACCGGCGGTGCAGGCGACGAAGCTCAGGCAGAGTACCATAGCCAGCAGGATAGCCAGCCACTTTTTCATGCTTTTTTCCTCCCTTTAAGGGGGTGCATCCCCCTTTATTCTCAAGCTAACGGGACAGCCTCCCATTTAACTTAATCCCATATTATCATTGCAAAAAATGGGTGTCAATAAATGTCTCCAAAAAAAGAACCAAGATTCTTTCCGCCGGAGCGCTTCCGGAAAAAACGCCGGAATTCCCGGAAATTTTTACCGGAAACGCCCCTTTTCTTCCGAAAAACTCCCTCGGTTTTCTTCGCCGCCTGCGCCCCTTTCCAAGATAAATCTCCCTGCTCATTTTCAAAATTTCCCCTTGCGCGCTCGGCTTCCTTGCGTTATACTTTTAAAAGAATAATGTGTGCGCGGCTGGCTTTCCTATCTTACTTAAACAAAGCCAAGCCCTGTGCCTCCTTAAAGTCCTTTCGGAAAAGAAGGGTTCCGAAGGTATGTTAAGGTTACTCTTTTATTAATAAAACCGTTTATACGTCCTTTTTCATCTCAAACATGAATCGGATGCTCCCGTCCCCCTCCATTGCTTTTTCCCCCGGGAATGGCTATACTGGAAACGATGAATCCTGCCGATTACGGCGGAATCTACTATTATAATATAGGAGAGAATCATGAAGAAAACACTTGCCCTGCTGCTGGCTCTGATCATGGCCCTTGGCCTGTTCGCCGGCTGCCAGAAGACCGAAGTTCAAGAACCCACTCCCGCCACCAGCGAGCCTCAGAAGGCAGAGGAACCCGCCGCTGAGCCCACTGCCGAGCCCACGGAAGAGCCCACTGCCGAGCCTACCGCCGAGCCCATTGTGTTCACCGATCAGGGCGGCAACACCATCACCTTGGAAAAGCCCGCCGAGCGCATCGTTACCTGCTTCTACGGCCAGACCTACGCTCTGGTTGCCCTGGGTCTTACCGACCGTCTGGTTGGCATGGAGCATAACGCCGCCGGCCGTCCCATCTACGCCGCCGCCGCACCCCAGCTTCTGGAGCTCCCCGATGTGGGCGCCATGAAGTCTTTCAACGCCGAGGCCGCCATCGCTCTGGAGCCTGACGTAGTCCTGCTGCCCATGAAGCTGAAGGATACCGCCGCCACTCTGGAAGCCGTAGGCATCACCGTGGTGCTGTGCTACCCCGAGAGCCAGGAACTGCTGGAAGAGCAGTTGGTCATGATTGCCACCCTCTGCGGCGTACCCGAGAAGGCCGACGCCCTGCTGGCCTACTATGATGCCAAGTTCGGCGAGATGAAGGCCATCACCGACGCCCTCACCGACGAGCAGAAGCCCTCCGTGCTCATTACCTCCGTTTCCTCTTTCCTGTCCGTGGCTCCCGATGAAATGTATCAGGCTTCCCTCATCGGCAACGCCGGCGGTGTCAACGCCGCTACCGGTATTGAGGGCAACTACTGGACGGATATTTCCTACGAGCAGCTTTTGACCATGAACCCCGACGTCATCGTCATCCCCTCCGAGGCTAAGTACACCGCCGACGAGATCCTCGCCGATCCTCAGCTGGCAGAAGTCACCGCCGTAAAGAACGGTGCCGTTTACGCCATGCCCAATGCTTGGGAAGCTTGGGATTCCCCCGTTCCCTCCGGCGTGCTGGGCACCCTGTGGCTCATGGCCAAGATTCATGGGGATCAGTACTCCCTGGATCAGCTGAAGACGGACGTAGCCGACTTCTACAAGACCTTCTACGGCTTTGATGCCGACGTCTCCGTAATTCAGTGAGAAAGGCAACGAACACCGCAACCGAAAAAAAGAGGCTGCCTCAAACCTTCTGGTTTGGGGCGGCCTTTGTATTGCTGGTCATCTCCGTCCTAATCGGGCTGTGTGTGGGCCAGTTTTCCATTAGCGCCCCCGAAATTTGGGAGATTGTCACCGGCGGCCTGCAGGATTCCATGGAGCGGCGGGTGTTCTTCACTTTGCGCCTGCCCCGGGTGCTCATGGGGCTTATGGCCGGCCTTGGGCTGGGGCTTACGGGCAGTATCTTCCAGACCGTCTTTAAAAACCCGCTGGCCTCTCCCGACATCATCGGCGTAGCCGCCGGTGCCAACATGGGCGCCGCCTTCGCCATCGTCATGCTGGGGGCTTCCACCCTGTCCATGATGGGAGGCGCCTTCTTCGGCGGGATTCTGGTGGTCATCTGCGTGCTGGCGCTGGTGCGGGTTACCCCCTCCCAGTCCACGGCCACCTATGTGCTGGCAGGCATCGTCATGAGCTCCCTGTCTAAAGCGGTCATCATGCTGCTGAAGTACTTTGCAGACCCCACCAATGAGCTGGCCGCCATTGAGTATTGGACCATGGGCAGTCTCAGCAACATCACCGCCGCCAAGGTAGCCTATGTGCTGCCCATGTTTTTGCTTTCCTATATAGGATTGCTCCTGCTCAGGCGGCAGATTGACCTTATGTCCCTAAACGAGGACGAGTGCCGCATGCTGGGCATGCCCTTGCATCAGGTGCGGCTGGTGATTTTGGTGCTCTGCACTTTGCTGGTGGCTTCCATTATCTCCGTTACGGGGCTGATTGCCTTTGTGGGACTCATTGCCCCCCACATTGCCAGGCTGATGCTCCGAAGAAACAACTTCTCCACCACCCTTATGAGCACCCTCATCGGCGCCGTCGTCCTGCTGATTTCCGACACCTTGGCTCGGTGCCTGTACACCTCCGAGATTCCCATCAGCATTCTCACCACTTTACTGGGCGTGCCGGTGCTGGTATACTTTATGTGCAAGAAGCGGGAGGAAGGCTGATGAACGCCATCTTTGAGATACGAGACATCCGTGCAGGCTACGGAGAGCGTGAAGTGGTTCACGGGGTCAGCTTTTCCCTTCGTCCCGGGGAGCTGGGAGCCTTGCTGGGGCTTAACGGCAGCGGCAAAACCACCCTTCTGCGCAGCGTATGCGGTCTGCTTCCCTCCACGGGGGAGCGGTATGTGCAGGGCGTCTCCCTGCAGGGACTTTCCAAAAAGGAACAGGCACGGCGTTTATCCTTCGTGCCCCAGACCCCCAGCCCCATTGAGGGGAAGACCGTGCTGGAGGTACTGCTCATGGGCGCCAATCCCCATTTGAAGCTCTTGGAGTCTCCGGGGGAAGTCTACAGGCAAAAAGCCCGGGCGGCCTTGGCTTTGCTGGGACTGGAGGCCTTTGAAACCCGGTTTTTTCACACCCTGAGTCAGGGGCAGAAGCAGCTCATCATTCTCGCCCGCACTCTGGTGCAGGATGCTCCGGTCATGCTCATGGACGAGCCGGACAGCGCACTGGACTTTCTCAACCGCCATATGGTGCTGGGGAAGATTCGGGAGCTGGTGGAAGCCCAACAGCGGGGCGGGCTGATTACCCTCCACGATCCCAACTTTGCCATGGCCTACTGCCACAGGCTGTTTTTGCTGAAGGAGGGAACGCTGGTGGATATTCTGGACATGACCACCGCTTCAAGACAGGAGGCAGAAAATAAGCTGTCCCTGCTCTACGGCCCCATCTGTCTGCTGGAGCAGGACGGGTGCTTCCTTATGGGAAAGCGCAATGGGGCTGTGCCCTCAGAAAATCAATAAAAAAGTGTAAACGAGGTAATTGTATGCAGTATTTGGATATAGTAAGGGAGCAAACCGCCGCTCTGGAAGCGGGCAAGAGCTTTGCCACCGTCACCATTGCAGAAGCGGACGGCTCCGCCCCCCGCTCCAACGGCAAGATGCTGGTCTATTCCGACGGCAGCACCTATGGCACCGTAGGCGGCGGAAGTCTGGAGCTGTTGGCCATTCGGGATGCCAAAAAGTGCTTGGAAAAGGGAGAAAATGCCCTTTTGCACTACGATTTGGACGTGCCTGCCGCCAAGGCGGGCATGATTTGCGGCGGCAAGGTCGCCCTGCTCTTTGAAGTCTACATCGCCCGCCCCCTTCTCGTTATGTGCGGGGCAGGACATGTAGGCGAGGGCGTACTGACTCTGGCCAAGTATCTGGGGTATGAGACCTGGCTGCTGGACGACCGTCCTGAGGACACCATTGCTTCCAAGATTGCTCTGTGCGATAGGTTCATCCCCACCAAGAACTTTGAAAAGGAACTGCTGGAGATGTCCATTCCCGCCGGTGCCTATGCGGTCATCGCCACCCACGGCCACGCCATGGACGGAGAAGCCCTCTACGGCATGCTTCACCACGACAACGCCTACGTGGGCATGATCGGCAGTCGGAAAAAGATTGCCGCCCTCTTTGCCAAACTGGAGGAGAAGGGCATTTCCAAGGCGCAGTTGGAGAGCGTGTACACCCCCATCGGTCTGAACATCGGCGGAGAGACCCCGCAGGAGATTGCCCTGGCCATTATGGGTGAGGTTCAGTCCGTCCGCTACGGCAAGGACTACGCCCACTGCCGGGAGGAAAAGCAGGACTAACCCCCTTATATACGGCACCCCCGCTCTTGGAGCGGGGGTTTTTATGTGGGACGAGGGGGGCGGGGGCGGCGGTTCGCTTTGCGAACCCTTCCGTGCCCAAAGGGCACGGAAGCGAAAGGCGAAGCCTTTCGCCGCCCCCCACGCTCCCCTTATTCTCTCTGCAAGCGTTCCTTCACATTTTTAAACATGCCTAAAGAGGGCAAGGGATGGCCGCTAAAGTCAAAGAGAGCCTGATTGTCCACGGCGGAGCCGCCATAGTACCTCCCTGCATCCTCAGGGTCATATTCCCCTGCATAGGAGGAGGCCCAGCCGCTGCCGCAGGTCTCCCAGACCTCCTGCCTGCCGGCCTCATCCCCCACGGGCAGCCACCCGGGCTCCCAGTAAAAGAGGCCCAAGCCTGCATCCCCCAAGGAAATAACTCCCTCCGCCGCTTCCGTAAACGCCTGTATCTGCCCCTGAGGAGAAAACTCGTAGGCTCCAATGTCAGCATCCCCCACTCCAAGAGTGTTGGGGTGCCCGTCTCCGTCCGCTCCCGTGTACGCCCAGGCGGTCTCCGCCACCAGCACCTTTTTTCCGTATCCCTCCGCCACGGCTCTCAACTGCTCCGTGAGATTCTCCACGCTTCCGTGCCAGTTGGGGTAGTAGGAAGAGGCAAAGACGTCATAGTCCACCCCGTTTTTCTCCAGCTTCTCGGCAATGGCGGCAAAGTCCCCCCGCTCCGGGTTGGTATAATGGAGAACGATGGCAATGTCGGGGTCAAAGGCACGGACTGCCTCCGCCCCCGCCTTCAGCAGGGCATGCACCCGCCCTACGGTGGTCTCCCCGCAAAGGCCGTTGTTGATTTCGTTCCCCAACTGCACCATGGCGATGTCCGCCCCCGCCTTCTTTATGGTCTCCAGACTCTCCAGCGTGTATGCCTTCAGCGCCTCTTTCTTTTGGTCAAAGTGCATATTCGCCCACGCCTTAGGGGTTTTCTGCTTTCCCGGATCTGCCCAGAAGTCGGAATAGTGGAAATCCACCAACAGCTTCATGCCCAGTTTTGCCCCTCGGGCGCCGATCTGAGCGGCGGTTTCCGCCGTGCAGTTGCCTCCGCCGTAGCCGTGCCCCTCGGCATCAAAGGGGTCTACCCACACCCGCACCCGCAGGCAGTTGACCCCCGCCTCCCCCAGCAGGGTAATGAGGTCCGTCTCTTCTCCTTCTTCATTATAATAAACCGCCCCGCTTTCCTCCAAAGCCAAAAGGCTGGACACATCCGCCCCCAAAATAAAGGCTTCCTCCTCTTCCTGCCCCTTTTGAGGCGCACTGCACCCCACCAACAGCAAGCACAACAGCAGCAGCAAGCACCGCTTCATCTTTCTTTCCTTCCTCATAAAAACAGGACAGCCCGCCGCCGAAAAAAGGCATGCAAGCTGTCCCTGTCTGTTTTTTACTCCGTCTTGGGCTTCACCGTCAAAGGTTCGTCCGTGGTGCGGGTCTTTTCGCTGGTCAAAAAGCCCAGAATGTCCGACATGGCCCGCAAATTATGATGCCGCTTGCCCTCAAAGGTGAACAGGGAGATCTCCTTGCCCATGAAGACCATGCTGGTGGAGTGTCCCCCGTCCAGATTGTAAGCCTCCTGACAGCCGTACCCCTTCATAATCTGCGCCATGTCCATAAAGGTGCTGTACACCTTGCTGTCCCGCCCGGTGATGGCGGCCACATAGTGGTAGGGACAGGCGTATCCGATGGCCGCCCGCATGGTGGCGGTGGTCAGCTGGAGCTTCTTGTCCGTGCCGATTTCCCCGTCCTTCACCAGAATAGGGCCGAAGGAGAAGACATCCTGCACCCCCTCGGCTATAAGCGCTTCGGCGGTAATCTCCTCTTCCCTTTCAAAGCAGGGCAGGGTGCCGTTGGGATGCACGGCCATGGAGCTGGTCTCGTTGCGGTCATAGTACACAATGCCCCCCCGCATAAGCACGCCCTTGCGGTTGCTGGTAAAGCCGATAAAGTCGCCCACCATGCCGAAGACGCACCGATGCTGGCGTGCCATGGTCTCAGGCCCTTCAGGGGGCATTTTGATAATGCGCCCCTCGGCCTCAGGCTTGGTTACATACCCTCTTGGCAGGCTCCCCATGGCGGAATACAGATCTGCCCGCATGGGCTTTTTCTCATGCTCCATGTCTACGGCGATAATCACCGCCCCCTGAGGGCTTACATACAGCCAGGGGCCCAGCATCTCCTCGGTATCATAGATGTATTCGCAGGCCGCCCCCGCCGCCCCGCTCTCCATGGGCTCCACGGAGCGCAAGGAAGCAAAGATTGGTTCCGTTTCCTCCGGCCGCTGTCCGTTTTCGTTGCTGCCCGCAAAGAGCAAGGTGCCGTCCATGCGCAGAGCCGCCGTGTGGTACACGCCCCCCGCTATGGCGATGACATCCGTCCAGCCCTCCACGTCCCCTTGTCCGCTGCGGTTGTCTCCCGCAAAGACCAGGGTGTAGTCCGCCTTCAGTCCCAGAGTGAAGTTCGCCCCGGCGGAAATGGCCAAGATATCCTGCCAGTCTTCCACCTGACACTGGCCGTACTGATTGTCTCCCACGGCTACCACCGTGCCGTCCACCAGCAAGGCAACCGTGTGGTGCAAGCCTGCATCCACGGCAACCGCATTCTCCCAAGAGTCGGTATCGCACTGACCGAAGGTATTGTCTCCTGCGGCCGCCACCGTGCCGTCTGCCCGCAGTCCCACGCTGTGGAAGGCCCCTGCGGCCACGTCCCGTATATCCGTCCAGGCGTTTGCCGCCGCCTTTCCTGCATCCTCACTGCCAAGGGCGGTTACGGTGCCGTCCTCATGGAGGAACAGCCCGTGGCGGAAGCCTGCGGCCGCATCCCGAATGTCCGTAAAGGCGGCTATGCTCTCCGCCTCCCCAAAAGTTTCTCCGTAGGGGGTTATCTTCCCGTCCTGCAGGAAAAAGGCGCCGCTGTAGCCGGAGAAGACCTTCTCCGCCCCCTCAGGCACTGCCTCGGTAAAGCGCACATCCCCGTAAAACACGGGGGCATCCCCCACTGCCGCCGTGTGCCAAGCCCCTGCCGAAAGGGTGTCCGCCTTCTTCGCCACGGTCTTTCTCCAAAATTCCGCTTCCTGCTCCCGGCACAAAGCCCCCCGGCTCTCTGCATCCGCATAGGCGCCCAAAGCCTCAAAGGCCTCGGCGGCGTCCATAAACGCACCCGCTTTTTCCATGGCTTCTGCGGCGGCATAGGCCTCGGCCAAGCGCTTTTCTTCCGCCTCCGCTTCTAAGCGGGCCGCTTCCTCCGCTTCCTTCTGCGCCTGCTTTTCAAGGGATAGGGCCGCCTTGTTCCCCGCTTCCTCGCCCCGTTCGGCAAAGAAGGGGAGCTTGCCGTAGCCCGCTTGCGCCTGGGCAAAGGCGGCGGCGGCTTCCTCATATCTTCCCTCCGTGAGAGCCGCTTCTCCTTGGCTTGCGGCGTCCATGGGAGGCTTCACCAGCAGAAAATAAAAGGCCCCGCCCCCTGCCAGCAGTACCGCCAGCAGAAGGGGAATGAGAATCTTGAAGGTCTTTTTCATGGTGGTTCCTTTCCGAATGATCTTTTGTATCTTCCCCGCCTCAGCAGAAGGCGGCATAAATGGCACGGTAGGCAGTTTCAAAGTCCCGCTGCTCCACGCCGACGATGATGTTGAACTCCGAGGGACCCTGATCCAAAATCCGCACGTTGACCCCCGCCCCGGCTACGGCGCCCAGCACCCGGGAAGCAATGCCCGGGTTTCTCGCCATGCCCTTGCCTACGGTGGCAATAAGGGCGATACAGCTGGCAATCTCCAAGGTGTCCGGCTGAAGCTCCTCCCGAATGTCGTGATACAGAGCGTCCATCTTCCCCTTCAATTCATCGTCGTGGAGGATGACGGACATGTTGTCAATGCCCGAAGGCATGCTCTCCACGGAGATATCGTAGCGGTACAAAATATCCAGCAGACGGGCGGCATACCCCTTCTGGCGGCGGAGGTTGTCCTTACTCAAGGTGATGACCGTGAACCCCCGCTTCCCTGCAATGCCCGTTACGGGGCTGATCCGTTTGGCGGCCAGCAGGCGGCTGTCGTTGACAATCCACGTTCCCGGCTGTTCCGGACGGTTGGTATTGCACACATGGATGGGAATGCGTGCCTTCTGCACGGGAAAGATGGCGTCCTCATGAAGCACGGAGGCGCCCATGTAGCTCAGCTCCCGCAGTTCCCCGTAAGAAACGGTCTCCATAAGCCGAGGTCCTTCCACAATGCGGGGATCCGCCATAAGGAACCCGTCCACATCCGTCCAGTTTTCATAGACCTCAGCCCCTACCGCCCGGGCTACCAGGGCCCCCGTGACATCGGAGCCCCCTCGGGTAAAGGTGTAAATCTCTCCCCCTTCGTCCGCCCCGTAAAACCCGGGGATGACGGCGCAGGGCAGTTCCTTCAAAAAAGCGGCGGCGGCTTGGGTGCCCTTATCGTCAGGCTGACCCTTGGAGGTAAAGCGGATGCAGTCGGCGGCATCCACGAAAGGAAAGTCCATGTACGCCGCCAGCAGTCTGGCGGAAAGATACTCCCCACGGCTGGCCATATAGGCGGCGGAAGCGCCCCCCAGCAGCCGCATCTGTATCTCCTCCAAGGCTTCCTTGGCCATGGGCGGCAGTCCCAGCTCCTTCTCTATGGATACGAACCGTTGGCACAGCAGAGCAAAGGGGGCCTGCCAGTCCTCCCCTGCCTGAAAGCGGCGGTGGGTCAAATAGAGCAGATCGGTAATCTTCTCCTCCCCCCGATGCCGCTTGCCGGGTGCGCTGACCACCACAAAGCGGCGGGCTGGCTCCGCTTCTAATATGGCTCGTACTTTTTTAAACTGTTCCGCATCCGCCAGAGAGCTTCCGCCGAACTTGGCTGTCAGGATCATGCTTGTCTTCCTGCCTGATTACAAATATTCACTCTATTATACACAACAACGGTCCATTGTGCAAGAGAAGGGTCTGCGGGAAGCGGCTTGACAAGGGGGCGGCTTGCGTTTTAAAATATGAATATTCTACGGCAATGCTATGAGGTGCTTTATGAAAAAAATCCTGATTCTAAACGGTTCTCCCAAGGCGGAGAAGAGCGACACCATGCACCTGACCCGTGCCTTTGTTTCCGGCATACAGGAGACGGGGGCGTGGGAGGCGGAGACCATCCATGTGATTCAAAAGCACATTGCATACTGCACCGGCTGTTTTGCCTGCATGCGCAACGGAGGCATCTGCATCCACAAGGACGATATGAAAGAAATTCTGGAGAAAATTCTGGACAGCCATCTTCTTATCGTCAGCTTCCCCCTGTACTGCTACGGCATGCCCGCACCCTTAAAGGCACTCATTGACCGGGTACTGCCCCTGAACTCCATGGCCATGCGGCGAATCGGTGATCATTACGAGCACGTGGAGCAGGCGGACTTCTCCCATTTGAAGTATGTCATGATCAGCGGCTGCGGCTTCCCCAATCAAAATAATAACTTTGAGCCCGCCGTCCTCCAGTTTCAGCGGATGTTCGGGGAGGACAGCACCGTTCTCACCGTCCCCGAGTCCCCCATGTTCAACGTCCCCGAAGCCGCCGCCGTCACCGCCCCCTATCTAAATCTTGTCAAAGAGGCCGGGCGGGAGTATGGCCTGCAGGGCGCCATCTCCCCCAAAACCATGGCGGCGCTCTCCGTCCCCATGATTCCCGAAGAAGTCTACGTAAACATTGTCAATCAAGGGGTGTAGTCCCCTTGCCCCCAAACCAATCCCCCGGTTCCGCAAAAGAATCGGGGGATTTCGGTTTATGGCTTCTTACGCTGTCGTTTCCCCATGGAAAAAGCCCGAAATTGCTTTCGGGCTTTGCTTTTCGGTTCAGGACTCCCGGTTGGCGTCCAGATAGGCATACAGGGTATACTTGCTGATGCCGAAGTAGCGGGAAATCTTGTCTCCGCTCTTGGTGACCAGGAAGGCCCCTGCCTTGTTGAGAAAGTCAATGGCCTGTACCTTGTCGGCCTTATTCATCATGGCCACGGGCTTTCCGACGGCTTCCACGCTCTGCTCAATCAAATCCTCCAGCAGTTCATTGACATTCTGGGGAATGGCACGGGGCTCCTTCTTCTCCTCCCCGTGGCGCAGGAGGGAGTCCATGGCCTTTTGCGCCATAATCAGGTCGGTAATGTCGTGATTGATGGAGAAAATTCCCTCGATTTTCTCTCCCTCGCCCCGAATATACACGGTGCTGGACTTGAGAATGCGCCCGTCCCGTGTCTTCAGCAGATAGCCGGCCCGATCCTGCAGTTCCTCGGGATGCTCTGCATGCATGGCCTCCAAGGCCACCTGAGAGGGGCCGTCCCCCTGCTGACGCTGGGAAACGTGCCCGTTTTCTATGGCGACAATGGTGTGCTCCGGGTCTCCCCCGGTCAAATCGTGTACCAGCACCTCACAGTTTTCGCCGAATTCCGCCGCCAGCGCCTTGGCCAGCCGCTTATAAAAGTCCAAATTCATAGAATCACCCCCGATATCTTATATCATACCGATTTTCCATCAAAAAATCAACCGCATAAATGTGAACATAAAAGCATTGAAAAATCGGAGCAGATAGGGTAGAATAGGCGTGGTGAATAAAATAAAACGAAAGGAACAAAAAATCATGGAAAACATATATGAAGAAGAACGGGATCTGGTAACCTTTGCCGATGCAGACGGCAACGAGTTTGATCTGGAGGTCATGGAGTACTTTGAGTATGAAGGCGAAGAGTATGCCGTTCTCTGCCAGCTGGAAGAGGATGTGGCCGAAGGCGCCGACAACGAAGTGTACATCATGAAGGTCACCGAAGAAGGGGACGAGGAAATCTTCCTTCCCGCCGACGAAGACAAGATGGATGCCCTCACGGAGATCGTGGAAAAGATGATCACCGAGTGGACCTGCCCCGGCGACTGCGGCAACTGCGACGCAGAAGACTGCCAGGATCGGGAGTAACCCTGCTTACCCACACCCCTGCCCTGCGGGGGTGTTTTTATATGGGGCGAGAGTGGGGGGCGGCGGGTTCGCACAGCGAACCCTTGGGCAGGCGCAGGCATTCTGCCCGCGCCTGCCCAAGAGAAGGGCTTCGCCCTTCCGCCGCCCCGTGCCCGCAAAATTTCTGCATGGGAAAGGAGCGCAAAATGGAAAAGCTGGAGCTGTATGTGCCCAAATTGGAGGATTTATGGTTTTATCAAAAGATGACCTCGGATCCTGCAACCATGTCCTACAATGCAAACTGGGATGTGACCTATGGCGGCTATCATCGGGATACGGGCTGTGTGGACTACCCGGATGAGGTTCTGCCAAGCTGGCACAAAAACTGGGTAGAATGTGAGCCGGAGCGGTTTTATGCCTACATCCGCCGCTGTTCCGACGGCGCATGGATAGGGGACGTAAACTTTCACTACAACCCCGCAAAGGATTGGTGGGATATGGGCGTGCTGCTCTATGCCCCTTACCGGGGACAAGGCTACGGGGTGCCGGCGCTGAAGCTCCTGCTGGAGCACGCTTTTTGCGTCTGCGGCATCTCCCGCATCCACAACGACTTTCAGGTATCCAGAAACGAAGTATCCGCTTGGGAAACCCACCGCCGAGCCGGGTTTCGGGAACTGGGAATCGAAGATGGATTTTTGCAGATGATGATCACCAAAGAAGAGTATTTAAGGGAGAGAAATTAGCCCTTTCTCCCCTATACCTTCCCCCGTAAAAACTTTCGGACAGCGGCGCAAAACGGTTTTGTTCATATTTTCGTCATATTTTGGCAAAGATTTAGAAATATTTTTAAGAAATGAG
>CAZPCH010000009.1:0-13258 GCA_964585055.1 uncultured Christensenella sp.
ATCCCTTGCCTCATCCAGACAACAGTCCAGCGAACTGTTTTCGGGGTGGATTGTGACTGAGACCATGGTCGAAGTCACAAGAGGTCGGGAGAGAAAACGAATCTTTAAGATAATGACATTACCCGTGAAGTAGGGTGTAGAGGTAAATGCGTGCCTTTTGGGAGGCTTCCCCCGTGAGCACGGTGCCCTCCTCCCCAAGAGGCACCGTGACGGGAATGACATAGTAGCATAGTTCCCCCGAAAGGGCGGACACGTCCTCCGTGTAGGTGATGGGGGCGGTGCCGCCTGAAAAAGAGGACAGCAGTACGGCGTATCCGGCGCTGTTCTCCCGATACAAAAGGTAGCGCACAAAGCGTTCCCTGGGGGTAAAGCGCACCTGCACCAGATTCCCCGTGCGCAGGGCGGTCAAATCCTCGGGGGGCAGGGGATTTGACCAGTAGGGGCTGGAGGATTGAGGCTCCGTGCCTCGGATAAAATACTCCCACAGGCCGTACTTTTCCGGGGTCATGGCGGTGCAGAGCATGGCTTCGTGATCCTGTTTGAGACCGTAGGCGTCCAGCCGCACCCGCACAACTTCCGGGGGCTGGGTAAAGGCGGGGGCGGTGCGCTCTTTGTACAGGGCGCCGAAGATTTCCCCCATGAGTTTGGCGGGGTAGCTGCCGCCTCCCTGATGGGGCGGAATCAGATGGCTGCCGTCGTCATAGCCCATCCACACCACGGCGGCGTACTCCCGGGTGTAGGCCGCCAGCCAGATGTCCCGATTGCCTCTTTTATCCCCGGTGGTGCCGGTTTTGGCGGCAATGGGAATGTGCAATTCTCCCAAGGCCCTGGCGGTGCCCTCCTCCGCCACGCTCATGAGCATGCTGGTGAGGATAAAGGCACTGCCTCGGGACATAACCCGCCGGGAAAGGCTCTTGTGACGGTAGAGAAGGTTCCCCTGGCTGTCTGAAATAGAGGTAAGGAGAATGTCCTCGTGGTAGACCCCGCCATCGGCTAAGGCGCCGTAGGCACGGCACAGTTCCAAGGGGGAGACCCCGTAGGTAAAGCCTCCCAGGGCAAGGGCCAGGCGGGTGTCCTGGCGGTCAAAGGACAGCCCCAGAGTCTGGGCAAAGGCCTTGCATTTGTCGATGCCCAGCTGGGAAAAAAGGGTGACGGCGGGGATGTTTAAAGACTTGGACACGGCCTGCCGCATGGTCACCCAGCCCAGATACTTTCCGCTGGCGTTGGAGGGGGCATAGTCCGCATACTCCGTCTGCTCGTCCAAAAGCATGGCGGCGGCAGTGTATCCCGCTTCCAATGCAGGGGCGTAGACCAGCAGGGGCTTGATGACGGAGCCCGGCTGCCGCTTCATGTCCGCCGCCCGATTTAAGGCCAGGGCCACCTGCTGATCCCGTCCCCCCACCAAGGCGGCAATGCGCCCCGTGGAGGCCTCCATCATGCAGATGGCCCCCTGGGCGCTGACCCCGTCCTCCGAGGGAAAATTTTCGTCCTTGGAAAAGGCCTCCTCGCACAAAAGCTGAAGGGAGGCATCCATGGCGGTGTGAATCTGATACCCTCCCTCCAAAAGCTCCGTCATGGACACCCCCAGCAGGGAACAGCTTTGCAAAAGGGCGTAGTCCACATAGTACCCTCGGCGGCCGAAGGCAGGGTCAGGGGACAGGACAAGGGGCTCTTTTTTGGCGGTTTCGGCCTCCTGCTCGGAGATAAAGGCGTACTCGGCCATAAGATCCAGCACCACCCCTCGGCGGCCCACGGAAGCCTCGGGGCGCAGGTGAGGGGCATAGCGGGCGGGGGACTTAAGCACCCCTGCCAGCAGGGCGGCCTGAGACAGGGACAGATCCTTGGCCGAGACCCCGAAGTACCCACGGGCGGCGGTTTCCAGCCCGTAGTAGCCCCCGCCGAAATAGACCGTGTTCAGGTACATGGTGAGAATCTCCTCCTTGGAGTAGCGCCGCTCCAACTGGAGGGAGAGAATGGCCTCGTCCACCTTGCGGCTCATGACCTTCTTGGAGGACAGGTGGGTGCCCTTAATCAACTGCTGGGTGATGGTGCTGGCCCCTTCCACATAGGCCCCCGCCAAAAGATCGTGCCAGGCCGCTCCGCAGATGCGGATGATGTCGATGCCCTTGTGGGAATAGAAGCGGGCATCCTCGGCGGCGATGAAGGCGTTCTTTACATGCTCGGGCAGCTCCCCCGAAAGCAGCAGGCGGTTTTCCTTATTATATAAGCAGGAAAAAAGAACCCCGTCTTGGTCGTATAGGCACAAGGAGAGCTTGTCGGGGGTGAGCTTCTCTGTATCCAGCATGTGCCAAGCCGGGCGGCTGAGAATATAGCCCGCCAAAAGAAGCAGGGCAAAGACAAGGAGCAAACCAAGGGCGATGAATCTTTTTTTGAGCAGGGAGCGGGGCTTTTTTGTCCCTGTCCCCCGCCGATGCATACGAATTTTTTCCATACTCTCAGTATGCCCGAAGGGGGTGCGCCCCATGCAAAAAGGACGGCCGTGTCAAGAACAGCCGTCCGATTTCGTATTCTTATTTTACTGCACCTTGGCGGCGTTGAGGAGGGAGCGCACCTCCTGCTCCGTAAGATAGCGCCACTGGCCGCTGCGCAGTCCCCCCAAAGTCAAGGGGCCGTAGCCCTCCCGCTTTAGGCGCAGGGTCTTATGCCCCACGGCCTCCAGCATGCGGCGAATCTGCCGATTGCGCCCCTCGTGGATGGTGATGGAGATGCCCGTGTCCCCCTTTTGGGTGGTGGTGGTGAAGTTGATGCGGGCGGGGGCGGTCATGCCGTCCTCCAGCATGACCCCGTTGGTAAGCTGGGCCGCCTGCTGGGCGGTGAGCTTTCCGTCGCACACGGCATAGTAGGTCTTCTCCACCCGATACTTGGGGTGGGTCATCTTGTTGCACAGCTCCCCGTCGTTGGTGAGCAGGAGCAGTCCCTCGGAGTTAAGATCCAGCCGGCCGATGTTGTACAGCCGCAGAGGGATATCCTCCACGTACTTTTGCACCGTAGGCCGTCCCTCCGGGTCGCTGCTGGTGCAGACCACACCACGAGGCTTGTAGAGCATGATGACCACCTGCTTTTTCACCGGCTTTACCGGCTGGCCGTCCACCAGAATCTCGTCCCCGTTCTCTACGGACATGCCAAGGACGGCAGGCGCACCGTTCACCGTCACTCTGCCGTCGGTAATCATCTTTTCACAGGCACGGCGGGAGGCAATCCCTGCCTGCGCCATGTACTTTTGCAATCTTTCCATACTATACCCCCTGCCGCCCTTAGAAAAATCCGGCGGTCATCCTTTTCCAATACCATGGGAAGTCGGGAACCGATGCCGCCTCGGCCGCCAGAATCTCCCGGCTCACCACGGGCACGCCATTTAGGCACAAGGTCAGCTCTCCTATGACGGCACCCGCCTCAATGGGCGCCTCCAGCCGGTAGGGAAGGGAAAGCTGCCAAGCGACGGTTTCGGTTCCGTCCTTCCTTATGGGATACAGTATACCTGTTTTCAGCACGGCGGGCAATGTTTTTTTCACGCCGCCTTCCACTTTGATTTCCTTTAAAGGCGTTGAAGCGTCCCTCAGGGTCTTTAAAGCATAGGTATCAAAGCCGTATGTAAGAAGGGAAAAGGCCTCCTGCCACATGTCGGGGCAGTTGAGCACCGTGCCGATGAGCAGCATTCCCTCCCGCTTGGCCGCAAAGACCAGACACCGCCCCGCCTTTTTGGTAAAGCCCGTTTTCACGCCGCAGCCCCCTTCAAAGTTCCACAGGGTCTTGTTCTTGTTCTTCAGGGTGCGCACCTGAGCCCCTGTGGCGGTTTTGTGATATTGGGCATTGACGATGGCGGCAAAGTCCTCCCGCTCCATGGCCGCCCGAGCGATGGTGCAAAGATCCAAAGCGCTGGTGTAATGACCCTTTTCGTGGAGACCGTGGGGGTTTGCAAAATGGGTGTTTTCACACCCCAGTTCCCGGGCTTTTTCGTTCATCATGTCCGCAAAGCCCCCTATGCTTCCCCCAAAGTGCAGGGCAATGGTCACGGCGGCGTCGTTGCCGCTGGGGAGCATGAGTCCGTAGAGAAGATCCTCCAGAGACAGCTGCTCCCCGGCCTTCAGGTACATGGAAGAGCCTTCCGTTCCCTCCGCTTCCTTTGGAACGGTAAGCATATCCTCCAGGTTCCCATGCTCTAAGGCAACAAGGGCCGTCATGATCTTGGTGGTGCTGGCCATGGGCAGAGGGGTGTGCCCCCCGCTTTCATAGAGCACTCGGCCGCTGTGCGCCTCGATCAGCGCCGCCCCGCCGGCAGAAACGGACAAGGGCTCCGCCTCCGCTGTGCTCGGGGGAAAAAGCAGGGACAGGCACAGACACCCGGTCAGCAGGGCGCCCCCCTTTTTCATGCTTCCTTTTTCTCCGCGGACGTCCCCTGAGAGGGGCTTTGGGAAGGGTCTTGAGGGGCCTTTTGAAGGGCTTGCCCCTTACTTTCCTGCTTCAGGGCTCGGCTCAGGGTGTCCACCATCTGGGGCATAAGCTCCACCAGCCGATCGAAGGTGCCCTCATACTGGGCGGGAAGGACGCTGACCTGCTCTCCCGATGCCGCCAAAAAGGCCTTGGGGGTAATGGAAACCCCTGCCAGAGCGGTGCCCAAAAAGGGGTAGCCCTCCTTGCTCTGTATGCTCTCGGCGCTCTTTTGCACCTTCCCCATGGGGGGATACTCCCCGCCGCCTGAGAAAAAGCCGAAGCATACCTTGCTTACAGGCACAACCAAAACATCCTTTTGAGACAGCACGGGCTGTCCCACGATGGTGTTCACATCCACAATGGACTTTAGCTGGGCCATGGTGGTTTCGATGATGGATTCAACGGACTGCATGTTCACTCCTCTTTTCTTTTTGAGCCTTGCGGCTCTTCAGGTATACGCTCACAGTCTCTGCAGGATACAGGGAAAGTATGCCTTCCAGTTTTATCCTGCCGCTGTTCATGGAAAAGCAGGCTATGGGGCGCAGGCGGGTCTGTTCAAAAAATTGGCCGCCCACAGTTTTTAAAAAGGTCCACACCGCCCCCGTTAAGAGCACCGTTCCCGCCCCCTCCTCCCGAAGCCCCATGTAAACGGTGCCCTCCAGACTTTTAAAATGCACGGGGGGCATAAAGGCGTCGGGGCGGGGGGCAAGCAGGGACTTTAGACAAATGCACCGTTTGCCCAGCCGCAGGGTGAAATAGGGGAAGTCTAAAAGACTGATTTCAAAGGCCTTGTTCACCACGGGAAAAGGCCCCCAGAAAAGGCGGAGCCGCCCCCAGCCTCCGTAGGGGGTGGCGTCCAAGAGCAGGCGCACATGCAGGGGGGTCAAAAGCAGAAACAACAGCAGGCAAATCAGAATAATAAGCGGATACATGCCCATAGTCTGCTCTGATTGGCCGCCGATTAAAAAAGTTTTTATTCTCTTTTCCATCTTGTTCACATTTTTCCCATTCCAATTCTGCGGATTTTGCGTTACTATTATAAAGAGAAAAATGCAGGGACGTATATTTCGGGAATGTTTGGATACATCGTACCAAAAGAATGCGAATTGCGGGTGCGGGAGCAGGCCGTCTACAAGAGTACATACTGCGGCCTGTGCAAAAGCATCCGCCTCCATTACGGTACCGTAGCCACCCTGGGATTGCAGTACGACTGCACCTTTTTGGCGCTGCTGCTGGGCTCCTTGGCGGGGGAAGCGGGGACAACGGAAAAGTGCCGCTGCCTGCACCACTGCCAAGATACAAACCGCCGCTATCGGCTGGACAGCCCCAGCCTGCATTTTTCCGCCGGAGTCAACACCGTCTTGGCCTATTATAAGTGCCTGGACGGAGTGGAGGACGGGGAGTCCGCAAAGCATAAAGCAGGAGCTGTTCTGTTCTCCCGTTCCCGGCAAAAAGCCGCCGGAGACTTTCCCCTGTTGGAACAAGCCGCCGCCGCCTACTTTTCCGCTCAAAAAGATGCAGAGCAAAGACAAGCAGGGGCGGACGAGGCCGCCCACCCTACGGGCGAATTTCTCAGAACCCTGGCGGACATCGCACCGGGGGTACCAAAGGAGGCACAGGTACCCCTTCGGTGGATGCTCTACCATTTGGGGCGGTGGGTTTACTTTATGGACGCTTGGGAGGATCGGGACAAGGACAGAGCCGTCGGAGCCTTCAACCCCTTTTTGAACGCAAGCCGGGAGGAGGGCGCCTTCGCCCTGCACACGGCCTTGAAGGAATGCAGGAATGCTCTGGATCTGCTGCCCTTGCAGAGGGATGCGGGGCTTATAGAAAACATCATCACACTGGGCTGCAACCAAAAGACGGAAGCGGTTTTGGGACAGGCCCGCAGGGAGGAACGGGATGAATCCGTATAAAGTTTTAGGCGTCAGCGAAAACGCATCGCAGGAAGAAATCCGCAAGGCCTATTTGGCTCTTGTGAAGAAGTATCATCCCGATAAGTATACCGATGAGGGCATGAAGGAGCTGGCCAACGAGAAGCTCAAAGAGATCAATCAGGCCTATGAGATTCTGGTGAAGAAGAAGGATGAACCTTACAGCCAGCAGGGGTATTCCCAGCAGGGCTATTCCCACCAGGGCTACTCCCAGCAGAACTACTGGCGGGGACAGGGCTCCTATTCCGGGGAGTACCAGAGTGAATTTGCACGTGCCCGCAGCTACCTCTCCCAGAACAACCTGAACGCCGCCAAGGCCATTTTGGACAACATCCCCCTGCACAACGGGGAGTGGAACTATTTGTACGGGGTCATCCACTTCCGCATGGGCTGGTACAATCAGGCACGGCAGTACCTGTCGGAGGCCTGCCGCCAGAACCCCAACAACTCCGAATACCGCAACGCCTACGAGTCCCTTCTGCGCAACGGCTCCCCCTACACCCAAGGGGGCATGGACATGGGGGGGCATGACTGCGACGTGTGCGATCTGTGCTCTGCGTGCATGTGCATGAACTGCCTGTGCAACATGGGAGGATGCCACTGATGGACGGGCGGGAGCGCACCCGAAAACTGACTTTGACGGCCATGGTCACGGCGCTGAACCTGCTGTTCCTCTACGCCTCCGAGGTGCTTACGGGAACACGGGTGATTTTCTGCTTCATGACCGCCCTGTTTGTGCAAACTCTTTTGTGCGAGGGCTACGGGCGGCAGGCCTTTTTAAGCTATCTTGCCACGGTACTGCTGGGCTTTCTACTGTGCCCGAACAGGCTGAGCTGGTTCTTTTATACCGCCTTGCTGGGGCACTACGGCATTGTGCGCCAGTTTTTCCGCAGGTATATCACCGTGTCCTGGGTGCGGAGCCTGTTTACGGTGCTGTACTGCAATCTGGGGACGGCCCTGGCCGTGTGGGCGCTGTACAGCATCTCCGGGGTGGATATCCGCTCCCTGCTGCCTGAGCTGCCCCTGCCGATGCTCATCATCATAGGGGAAGGCTGCTTCTTCTTTATGGATGTGCTCTATGAAGCCTCCGTCAGCCTGTACCTCAAACGCTTCCGCAGACTCCTCTTTCCAAAACGATAATATCGAGGACGGTTTTCCGTCCTTTTTTATTTGCCCTTTTTTGAAAAAGGCGGGGACCCTTTCTGCCGTTCGTCCAGGACGAACCGCCGTTGACGGGGGGAAGAGGGGTGTGCTATGGTTAATAAAGAATGAAACAGAACGAAAAGGGGCTAAAACGGTGACAAAAAGCGTACTCTTGACCGATCCGGGGCTGACCTTCCTGCTGGCAGCGGCTTTTTTTCTGCAGTTGGTTTTGCAGAGGAAGGGGTGCCGGAGTGTGGTTTTGGAGCTGCTGCCGTCGGCTCTGTGCGCAGGCATCCTTTTGAAGGCCCTGCTGTTGGGGGCGGAGCCGGGGGAGATTGGACTGGTGCTGTGCGGATTCTTCATTTTGAGCCTGACGGGGAGGCATAGGGCATGAACTTTAACTCTCTCAGCTTTTTGATTTTCCTCCCCTTGGTGGTGGGCATCTACTGGCTTACCCCCCACAGATTCCGCTGGATTCCTCTGCTGATTGCTTCCTACTACTTTTACATGAGCTGGAATGTACGGCTGGTGTGGCTGATTTTCGGCACCACGCTGGTGTCCTATGGGGCTTCCTTGCTCATGGAATACAAGCCCGCCCATAAAAAGCTCTGGCTGGTGCTTACCCTGCTGGTTTGCTTGGGGGTGCTTGCCTATTTTAAATACTTCACCTTTTTTGTCAACAGCGCCCTGTACCTGTGGAATCGGCTGACGGCGGGGAACTTCCGCTTGGACATGGACATTCTCCTTCCCGTGGGCATCTCCTTTTATACCTTTCAGACCCTGTCCTATGTCATCGATGTGTATCGGGGGGAGATTCCTGCGGAAAAGCACTTTGGCTACTACGCCCTGTTCGTGTCCTATTTTCCCCAGCTTGTGGCGGGGCCCATTGAAAGCGCAGGGAATCTTCTGCCTCAGCTTCGGCAGGAGCATTTTGCTTCGGAGGAGGATTTTGTTACCGGCGTGTGCCAGCTTCTCTCCGGCTTTTTCCGCAAGTGCGTGGTAGCGGATGTGTGCGGCGTGTATGTAAACCGGGTTTTTGCCGCCGAAGGCGGGGCAGGAGGCGTGGCCATCTTCCTTGGCGGAGCCCTCTTTTGCGTGCAGATGTACTGCGACTTTGCAGGCTACTCCGAGATTGCCATGGGGGCGGCGCGGCTCATGGGGGTCAGGCTCATGCGGAACTTTGACAGACCCTATCTGGCCATGAGCTACGGGGAGTTTTTCCGCCGCTGGCACATCAGCCTGAACCAGTGGTTTACAAGCTATCTCTATATCCCTCTGGGGGGAAGCCGCTGCGGACGGCGGAAGCGGATTTTCAATACCGTCCTGGTCTTCGGTTTGTGCGGCCTGTGGCACGGCGCCAGTTGGAACTATGTCCTCTGGGGGCTGTATGCGGCTTTGTTCGTGTCCTTGGAGGGAGTCTTTTTAAAGCCCGCCCTTCAGGCACTAAAGAAGCGGGGACTGCACCCCAACGAGGGGGGATTGGGGCTTTTGCGTCGGTGCGTCATGTTTATCATATATATTCCGGCGGCCATTCTCTTTCGGGCAGGTTCCGCGGAGCAGGCGGTTTCCCTGCTTGGAGGGCTGTTCACCCCCTGGGGCACCGTAAAAGAGGCCTTTGCCCTTATGCAAATGGGAGGCTGGGACGTGGTGCGATTGATGCTCAGCCTTTGGGCCATGTGCCTGATTGACCCCTTGACCCGGGAGAAAGAGGAGCGGGGAACTTTGCCCCTGAGCCTGTATGTATACGGCGTATTGCTGGTGCTGTGCTGCTGGATTTCCCTGCTGGCCACGGAGGGCAATGCGGCCTTTGCCTATTTCCAGTTTTAAAGGGGGACGGCATGAAGAGAATCCGTAAAATGGGAACCTGCCTCGGCGTATTGCTGTGCATCCTCCTTTTGCCTTTGGGGGCGCTGTTTGCGGGAGAGGCTTTGCCTGAGGTGTACGGAGAGAGCTACTATGCCCAGCTTGCCCCTATGGTGCGCGGTTTGAAGGAGGCGGAAGGGAAAAAGCTGGTGCTGGTAGGGGGCAGCAACATTGCCTTTGGGATAGATGTAAAGCAGCTTGCCGAGGCTTTCCCCGAATACACCGTATGCCCCATGGGGCTGTATGCGGCGGTGGGCACGGGGGTTATGCTTCGGCTTTCCCAGCCCTATTTAAAAGAGGGAGACATTGTGGTGCTGGCCATTGAACCCTCCGATGAAACCTTTTCCTCCTACTTCGGCGCCAACGCCTTTTGGAAGTGCGCCGAGGAGGACAAGAACCTGCTCCTTTGCCTTGACGGAAAGGGGCTTTCGGCCATGGTGGGGGCGTATACGGGGTATTTGCAGGAGCGGTATGAGATTGTCCGCACGGGGGCGTATCCTCGGGGGGAGGGGGTCTACACCAAGGCCGCCTTTGACGAAGACTGCAACATGATATACCCCCGGGAGGGGAACATAATGAACGTGGGCTTTGACACGGGAACCCCTGTGGATTTTGGGAACATTGCCATTGAGTCCGCCTTTGCCCAAGAGGTCAACCGATACATTGCCGATGCAAACGGGAAGGGGGCAAAGGTGTATTTGAGCTTCAGCCCCGTAAACGAAAAAGCCCTGCCCGAAAACTGGGAGGAGGGACTGGAATCCTTCTATGCCCTGTGCAAAGAGACCTTCCATTGCAAAAGCATCTCCGACCCGCGGCAGTATGTGCTGGACAGCGGCTGGTTTTATGACAACAACTTCCACCTGAACACGGCGGGAAGCAAGGTGCGCACCCACTATCTGGCCTGCGATCTGCTGGCGGAGCTGGGAACCTACACGGAGCCAAACTTTTCCATGCCCCCTATGCCGGAGCCCGCTGCGCGCCGGGAGACGGAGGCGGAGGAACAAAGAGCCGAAGACTTTGTGCTGGAAGCGTATGCAGGGGGCTGGAAGGTCATGGGACTTTCCGCCGAAGGACAGACAAAAAAAGGCCCTTGCAATCCCCGCCTATATAGAGGGGAAGCCTGTGGTGGCCTTTACGGCGGAGGCCTTTTCGGGGGCGGAAAAGCTGGAGGAGCTGACCTTGCCCGAGACCGTGGAGTCCATTCCCGACGGTGCCTTTGCTTCATGTTTAAACCTTCAGCGGCTGGTGCTTTTGCACACCGAAACCGTCTGCACCCTGGGGGATGCTCCCTTCCTGGGGGCAGAGCAGGTGAAAATCTATGTGCCCAAGGGGGCTTACGGCCTGTATCGGGACGGAGCCGGCTGTGAGGAAAATAAGTGGCAGGCGTATTTAAACCGAGTGGAGACCTATTGAGGGGGAGCCAATGAGAACCAGGGGACTTTTTATCCAAATGCTCTGTCTGCTGGGGAGCTTGCTTCTTTCGGGCTGTTCCCTAAACGAACAAAAGGAGACGGAAAGCGCCGAAGAAAGGGTGCTGATCAGCGTGGCGGAGGGGGAGAACTTTACCGTAACCAACAACGGCCAGCGGGTTTTTGCAGGGGAGGATGCGACCTTTGAGATTTTTGCGGAGCCGGGCTACGCTTTGACGGAAACGGACTATGGGGGCGGCAGCCGACTGTGGCAGGAGGGAGAGCGGATTCTGCTGACCTTGGAAGATGTCCGCTATCCCACGCGGGTGCATCTTACATTAAGCAACCGCTTCTTCTCCTTAACCTATGACCCCAACGGCGGAGAGGGAGAAAGATTTACGGTGCGGCAGGAGAAAAAATACCACCTGCGCCCCAACACCTCCACGGGGGAGGAACTGCTTCCTCGGCCGGGGTACACCCTGCTGGGGTGGAACACCGCTCCCGACGGCAGCGGCACGGCGGTAGGGCTGGGCAGCCGGGCGACCGTTCCCGATGAAGGGCTCACCCTCTATGCCCAGTGGGCGGAGTGGACGGAGGCGTCCGCCTTTTTGTGGGAAAGGGCGGAGGACGGCGTCTTTATCACCGGGTATACGGGGACGGAAGAGATGCTGGTTATCCCCGAGACTTTGGGCGGTGCGGCGGTAATCGGGATTGGAGAAAGAGCTTTTGCCGGGTGTACGGCGAAAACCCTTGTCCTTCCCCGCACCCTGCAGGTTGTGGAGGAGGAGGCCTTTTTTAAAAGCCGTGTGAAGACCCTGTACCTCTTTGACAACATCGAAAGCATAGGGGACAGTGCTTTAAAGGACTGTTCCGATTTCACAACCCTCCGCATCAACGCCGCAGAAGCCCCTTACGGCTATGCCGGCCGTAAGGAAAGCTGTTATGCGGACAAGGTGGATCTGCTGATTTGCGCCCGGGGAAAAAGAAAACTGGTCTTTTACGGGGGCTGCTCCATGTGGTATAATCTGGATGTGAAGCAGGTGCTGGAAGCTTACGGGGACAGGTACGAGATTATTGACATGGCGCTCAACGGCACCGTGAACTCCCAGCTTCAGTTGGAGATTCTATCCCAATATATGGAAAAGGGGGATGTGCTTTTTCACACCCCGGAGCTTTCCAGTCCCTTTCAGATGCTCACCACCGTACACATGGGGAAAAAGGATACCCCCCTATGGAGCGGCCTTGAGTATAACTATGATCTTTTGGCACTGGCAGACATGAGGCATGTCACCGGGGTGCTGGACAGCTTTAGCTGGTATCTGAGCCGCAAGCAGGAGGAGACCTCCTATGAGGACAGGTACAAGGACAGTCAGGACAGAAGCTACTTCGGCCCCTTTGGGGAGGTGCCCTTCCAGCGCTATGAGCCTATAAAAGGGGAGCTGGGAGACGATGTGACTTTGGCTGCGGAGGACTTGCGGCCGGAGGGACTGGAAAGACTGGGCTGCTGGTATAAATCCTTTGCAGAGAGGGGCATAGAGGTCTATCTTTCCTATGCCTGTATAAACCGGGACGCTTTGCCTGAGGGGCAGTGGGAGAACGCAGAGGAAGTGGAGGCAATCTTCAGGGCGGCGGCGGAACAGATGGAGGGGATGACCCTGATTTCCAACCTGAAGGACTATGTGTATACCAAGGCGGATTTTTACGATACCAACTACCATCTCTTAAGCAGTCAGGTCAGCCGGAACACCCGCTGCTGGCTCAGGGATTTGGCCGTGTATCTGCCTCCGAGCCAATAAAGAAGAGCAAGCAAAAGAAAAAGGAGGGAAA
This sequence comes from uncultured Christensenella sp., assembly GCA_964585055.1. Classification (GTDB taxonomy): domain Bacteria; phylum Bacillota; class Clostridia; order Christensenellales; family CAG-138; genus RUG472. Next base: position 12,629 of record CAZPCH010000009.1, read on the forward strand.
CGCCCATGACGGGGATTGTGGCGGGAAACTTTCTGGATGCGGCGGAGTGGATGGAAATCCTCATGCCCGTGCTGGCGGTGGTGTATCTGTGCAGGGACATTCCCAAAAGCAAAAGGGACTGGCTGCAGGCTGGCATCGACCTTTTAGGCATGCTGGCGGTTATGCTGGTAGTCCGTGTGCCCCTTATGTACTACGGGCGGGGAACTTTTTTGGAGGGGCGCAATATGCTGGTGCCTCCCGCTACTCTTCTGGCGTTGGCCACCGCTTTTGTAAGCTACGGCTATTTGCGTCTGCGCTCCAAAATGCACAAGCGGACGGTCTTACTGCTGTCCTTGTCCCTGTATGCCTGCAGCTGCTGTCTGTTTACCATCAGCGGTCAGTTCAGCTTTCTTATCGGAGAGCTCGTGGGCCGAGGCATGCATGAAGGGGTGGTTCGCTGTGCGGTGCAGTTTTTCCAGATTCCCATCAGCATATATCTGCACAAAAAGAACTTTGACGACTATCCCATTATCCCTGCGGGGGGCGTGCGGCTGCTTTTGTGCGGGGATGTGGTGATCTTCATCTTGTCCGTGCTGGAGGGATTTTACAGCATGGGCTCCGACAGCGTGAAGGTAATCATGGCCGTAGTCT